>NZ_JBRJHG010000005.1:0-244462 GCF_053628895.1 Marinobacter sp. MBR-105
CATACCTGACCTTTAGCGAGGGCACTGGGCTTAAACGGTTCTGTGAACTCCCAGCCTCCCGGTAGATTCTCAGGAAATTTCATAGCGCCCTCCCGGTTTCCAACTATTCTTTGCTTTCAATTTCAGCGACGGGCATGACCACATTAAAGCCAAGGTTCTGAAGCTGCTGTGCAATTGCAATGGCCGCGTTCTGGGTGAGGGAGTTCTCGGCCATGTTGGACAACGCTCCTGCGTCGTCGATCGTCAGCCTGACTCCGGCTTCACCGCCAGGAAGATCCTCTATGCTCAGATCGAATTTTGCCATTTAGACTGACTCCACGATTTCCAATAGTTTTCTGGATTCCCTCACATGGAAGGACCTGGTGATGGTTGATTCAGATCATCGATTAAATCATCCATCGCGCCGACAAAGCCCTCAGCTGCCTCAACCGCCCAAGCAGCTCGTTCACTGGTTATCATGTCCTCTGCCTTGTAGTCGGCAATCAGTCGCAATTCCTCAACTTCGTTTAGATGTTTCCCCAGATCATTCGAAACATGCCCCGTTTTAACCAGGTGCTGCGAGAAAAGTGTTATCAGCCCGTTATGTGATTTTATGGGCTGGGAAATCATCGGCTCGTCACCCTCAGTCAATGCAGCCTTGGCCGCATCAAACATTGAGTAATAGGCCCGATTGACAGCTCCATCCATATCCCCAGCAGAAAGCAGCAGCTTTGCGGAATCCAAGGCTCGCTGGGCTTTATGCAGCAAAGCACTCATACAGAAACTCCATCTTTGGCAATGTTTTGAAGTAGATAAGGGTTTGAGTAGCTTTCAGGATGCTCCCACTCTCCATTCCACACGGGAAGCGGCTGGATTCTAATGCCAGTGTCTACAAGCACATCGAATGCAATGCCAGCCATGGCCAATTTCACTTCCACAAAATCACCGGAAGCGCCTCGAAGGAAAACAGCTACGTCAGCATCGCTGTCTTCACGGTTATCCCCCCGAGCCCTACTACCAAACAAGACCAACCGGGATACATCGAATTTCTCGCTCACCTTGTCTGAAAACTGCCTGATCGCTTTTCGCGTTTGAGAATCCATGCAGCACCTCTAGTAGTTGACCTTAACCCGAGAATAAATTGCCTTGAATACCTGATCCAGGTCTTGGATCGCTGGCCTGACCTTGCGATCAATCGTCTCCTTTTGCCTGATGCCAGAGACGGCCATGAGATCTTTATGGCAGCCCGCGTCAAACATGGCTTCATTCTCATTTACTCACCTGTCGGATTCCAATCAGAAAGTGAGGCCAGTTTGGCTTGAGAAATCCTCAACAGTCATTTCGAGCCGGTCCCAGGTACCATCGAGATAGCGAATCAATATCGTGTCTCGCTCAGGATCGTTGTAATACCAACCCTTTTCCTCTTGGATGACGCTCTTAATAATGCTGAGGTGAACCACAGCCTTTTCGTTCGATGCAGTGGTGACGGTTCGAATCGTCGAGGGATCGCTCTTTTCGATCATCGCCAGTGAAAGCTCCCTCGCTGTCCGTTCCTTCTCAAGCGCTATTTGCGATTCATGCTTGCTGGTAAACATGCCTATCCCCGAGTATCTGATACCCAAATCCATAAACTGCATGCGTGAGTGGCACCCGAACCAACTGATGTTGTTAATGATTCGGCCGTGATTCCTACCGAGTAGGGCACTTAGCTCGCACAAACAGTGCCCGATAATTCGTCTTTCATAACCTATTCCCGCCACAGCGCTCATGACTAGGGCCTGAGCAGTTATGCCTGTACGTGGGCTGTTTTGATAAGGCACTGCCTTAAATCCGCTGGTGGCCTCGTTTTGTTACCATGCCAACTGTCACACTATTTTTAAGGCACTTTTCCAAATCAACTTCCAGGAATCGAATTCCCATCATTCAACTGCGGAGACTAACTGGCCATCTGGGCGAACAAGTTGCACTCGCACCTCGCCAGCTTTCTGTGTTGTCCAGACTTCGCGAATCCCATTGGATAAGGTCACCGGTGTCGTTGCACCTGGCTTCAGCGAAAATATCCAGCATGGGTAAGAGTCGCCAAAGCCTGTGTTGCAACTATCGGAACCAACAATTTCCACGACCTCATCACCAATATCTACTTTTTGGCCGTCCCGGATCATCCATGCCTCTGGCTGTTCGAGGTCAAATTCCTTCTGGATCGATTCGCTCTGGCTAGTAAGGTCACATCCGCCTGTAGCCAGTGCCAAAACCAGTATCGTCGCGTGTTTCATGCCCACCATCCGATTTCCCATGTAGAGTTATAAGCGTTTGTAGCGACCTTCTGCCTCACTAGCTAACTTTGAGGCTTCCGCTTTCAACGCGCTCAGACGTTTGCCCTCATTAAGCCATTTCAGCTTAGCCCTGGCAGAAGCGGGAGAGATGTTATCGTCATCCAGAATCTGCTGCTTTTGCTGCCCAAGTTCTGAGAGATCAAGACGAATAGCCTCTAAACGTTGGTTGAAAGCGGCTTTTCTGACCCTCTCACTCCAAAGGCTCAGCCATGACCAACCAAAGAGGCCAAAAGAGAGCGTGGATAGAATTAGTGAGGGAGTCATCAGCTCGCGCTCGGTATAATAGCTCCACGATTCCCCAGCTGTTGCACCGCCTGAAAGCGCCATCAGAAACGGGAAAAAAGCTAGCAGAAGGGGCAGCACAATAACGATAAGCAGACCCCTCAGAAGTAGTGACGCTTTCTCTCTCGACTTCATCGACCGAATTCCAATGTCAGATCTCAGCTTCTTTAACTCTCACGATATTTTCTGGATGAACAGTAAACTCGCCTATAGGCTCCCCGCTTCGAATATCAAACCTGTATTCTTTCCCTTCAAAAATAACGCGGGACGCAGCATCCTGTGCGCTCACCGCTTTAACTCTTTTTACCTCGCCACCGACTAAATGCACCTCGAAGTCTTTAAAGGCGTATGGGTTCATCTGTTTGCCGCAAGCGCCACAAAAATTACTCTTTTCTCCGTTTAGGTGTGTATCATCATGTTTCCCTAAAGGGCACAGGATCGCTTTATGAAGCCTGTTCATTTGCCATTTTAGGTGCATTGACCATTTTTCGCTCATTCCAACTAGACCCTCAGCGTTATTAAACCAGTCCATTACCTTGCGCTCGATGTTTCCCGATTTGCACTTTGTTTCGGTTTAGGTCTGCAATTTGCGTCAAGGGTGTGAGCTGATTGAGAAGTTCGCCTTGTTTATTAAATACAATTACTCGATCAACCAGCAATACGTTTGCCTCGTCCTCGGTCAACGAAGATCGAATGGCCAGTTCTTTTGTCTTCAAGCTATGCGGTATAAATGCAATGATGTCACTATCCTGTAGTTTGTCAGAAAGTGACATAACGTACTTTTGTCGTGAAAAAACGCCTCGCCCCAAAATTGCAGACTGAATGAAGTGCATAAGTCCCATGACGAGCGTCCCAAACACAACACCTATTATGAAGTAGGGGTGAACAATCATATCTGCGATCATTGAGAGGCCTTTATCCGTG
This sequence comes from Marinobacter sp. MBR-105, assembly GCF_053628895.1. Taxonomy (NCBI): domain Bacteria; kingdom Pseudomonadati; phylum Pseudomonadota; class Gammaproteobacteria; order Pseudomonadales; family Marinobacteraceae; genus Marinobacter; species Marinobacter sp. MBR-105. The sequence goes on from NZ_JBRJHG010000005.1 coordinate 3,519, forward strand.
GTTTCCAATTGCTATCAAATTAATCTGCGCGTTCAGCAAACAGGCGGTCCATTCGATCTGCAAAGGCCTTTTCGTTGCAAAAGGTCAGCTTCTTCGCCGTCCGAGGCATATCACAGAACACTACGTGTTCCGTCAGTGCAGAAAGATGACACAAGGGCTCGTTGCCTGCCATTTCACGCCACTTTCGTTTCTTGCGCGGGCTTTGATTGAGCAATGTAAGCTTAATCCTCTGGGCCGCCTCTTGCCGCCATGCCCGTTTTAACTGTTCAATCGTGCTAGGCATCTCGAATTCCCATCCTGTTATTACTGGTTCTTTAGCGCTGCAAGGGCTTTCTCGTACTGCTCCCACTTGCGATCTAAGACATCTTCGCGGCAGGTCTGGACCAATGCTTTAATAGTATCGATTGTTGAAGCCATACTCGCGTCAACTTGGGTGATCTTGTCCACGCGATATTCGAACCCATTCACCAGCCCGCCGCCTTTCCAGCGAGGTAGAACGACAAACGCTTCGTTCTGACGCTCATCCACCCGTTCTTCGAGATGGATTTCTACTGTGCCGTCTTCGAATTGAAATTCGTCTGCAATCATGGACTACTCTCCGGATTCCTATTCTGCCACGCGAACGCGGCTATAAATGTCTTTGAACACCTTTTCCAGATCTTGGATCGCCGGGCGTGTCTTCCGGTCGATCGTCTCTTTCTGCTTGATTCCTGAGACTCGCATCAGATCCTTGTGATGGCACCCCGCTTCATACATAGCCTTTACCCATGAATCACGGAAAGTCGCTACCGTAGCGCCCTCGATGCCCGCCTTCTCAATGAAAGACTTTAGCTTGGCTGACATTGCCCTGGGCTGGTAGTCCGTCGATCCTTTCTTGCGTGGAGAGAGCTTGTAAGGCTCACCACGATCATTCAGAAAGAAGGCGCTTTTCGGGTCCGAGCCCCGGTACCAAGACTGATTGCTCAAGCAAAGCTCCTCCCCCAGCCTCCAGTCCATGTAGGCCTCGAAAAAGGGCAGAACGTGATCTTCAGTGTGAAGCTCCCGAGCCTCGCCGTTATAGGCTGTGCTGTCCGGTAGGGTCCAGATCCGGAAGAAATCGCCGGACTGGTCCATCACATCCTCAAGACGGAGCAAGCTGGCCTCGGAAGGCGTAAGCCCCCAGTAAAGCGCCCCCATGATCAACGCGGCATTGCGCTTTCCGAATGGCGGTGCTGAATTCATGTCGATGAGGCGTTGCACATCGCTCTCGTTAAACAGTCTCTCAATGGGCATCTATGCTGCTCAAATCAGGTTATAACCGGATATGTGACATACAATATCACGCGAACCCAGTGTGTGCAATACAGGTTATAAGCTGATATGTGACATTTTGAGCGAGTGTTTCTCAAGGAATCGAACCCGCTGAGCAGGCCGGCACCCAATTCATGGGAATATTGGAGGAAGGCACAAAAGGGCGCCCAACAACGAGGTGAACGATGGGGTACGTATAACTACTTATGCGAGGCAGCGAGAGTAACCAATCCTTCGGCATAAATAAGATACCCGGAGATGATTTTTCGGGCTCAATAATTAACCAGAAGGAAAATTCTATGAATGAAGTATGGATCTATCACAACGGTTTACCCGTCGACATTGACCCCCACGAGGGGTACGAAGCAATCCGAGAGCGTGATCGCAGCCTGATCATCTTTCACCCGAATCGAACCAAACCTGTTCTTGTGAAAGTTTGGCGCGATAACCGCGGACGGTCGACACCCCCTAAACACAGTCGGCAAGTTATCTGGGGCTTCGTCTACGATTACTATCTTCTGGATGGATGTAGCCGACGTTAACCCTCTCTAGCGAGCCCGATACGCTCGCAGGAGAGAAACCAGATAAAGCCACGCCTCTCGAAGAGAGGTTTGGCTACCCCCACCATGGTCACCATCGTAGATCTCATCAAGGATTTGACCATCCTCAGTAACAACGGTTAACCACCAATGATCCCGACCGCGCCCCATCTGCTCCGGAACAAAAACTCTGACACCCTCAGCCACCAGGCAATGAAAGGTCAGGCGGTGACCGTTAAAAACCATCGGAGGCCTTCGGCTCAGCAGCGTATACCCTTGCAGGGTCAATGCGAGCCTATCCAGGTCCGCCTCAGATTCACCAGATGCATGATCACTCTCAAAGGAATCCATGATGGCCCTCAAGTCCATAACTGGCGGCTCGGGAACCATCTCAACAATAGAACCTGGCACATCGTCATAATGTAACCGTGAAGCTGGATACTCACCACGCTCGTAAAAGCTTTCAGCGTAGCGGCGTATGGCCATGGCCTTGCGCAAAAAGCCGGAGAATCGTCGACAAGCATCAAGAGGATCATCCGCCAGCGCACCCTCAAACAGACTGCCAACATAGCGCATGACTGGCTTCGGCTTTCCACCGGGTTGCCCCACCTGGAACGCTGCAGACACCACAACGCGCTTTTGGTCTTTTTTGATCGCCCTGGATACGATTACACCGGGAACACCAGTGTCGAGCAGCGGATCCCGATTATTTGGACCGCCATAACCTTTGTGTTGGGACGGACAGGATTTCATGAAGCGCTCGGAGTTCCTATAAATCTAAGTGCGGGCGTATAACATGGCAAAAACCGAAGCATTTAGCCAAGAAGAATATCGAAATGCGAGCAGCTGAAGCATGGAAGCCGCCCGGCGGCGACCAGGCACTTGAGGGAAGGGCAGGCGCCCGCCCCGAAATCAGGAAAGGGCCAAAGGCCCGCCAGCGGCACTGCCGCCAAGCGCCCAATGCCTAGCGGCTATAGGAAGCTTTTTCTCACGCACTGTTGCATTGAACCCTCAAAGCCATTCCTCAAGTGCTAGGCAGGTTACAGCAAGGTCTGTAGGCTCGACATAAACAGATCCATACCCGCCAGACGGCGATATGGCATATCCGGCCACGCGGCTTGCTTCCATAACAGAGGGCAGCACTGCAATAACATTTGCAGAGGACTGCGACTGGACGACGGCACACGGCCCCTCGTAATCAGTAGGCACATGACTAACGGCGGTATCAGCACCAATTTCAGGAGGATTCTTTTTGAGTAAGGTCATGCGGCCCCCAATTCGCCCGTAGCATTGTAGAAAAGCTGAATCATTGCAGTTGCCCTTGATAAGCAAGCGTTAGCGCACCGTTTCTCTGTAGAACCCAAAGTATTCGGCTTTCATGTGATTGAGATAAAGCAAATATCAGCATTGCCATGGATATACGCCTCAGTGTATTAAGGTGCACTGTGCAGTATAATGCACAATGAAACGAAAGTGGGCACCAGGAGGACAACCCACAATGCTGGCAATTGACGCACCAATGACCCATAGACCATCACAAGAACCTGGGGCACCCATCGGCCTCGCCATTCGTTACGCGAGGAAGGCTGCAGGACTGTCTGGCGAAAAGCTCGCAGAAGCAACCGGGCTATCACTCCGCACGATTGTCAAAATTGAGCAAGGCGACGGAGCGGTAGCCTTGGGAAGATACAAAACCGTTGCCTGCGAGCTGGGCCTTGAATGGATGTTCGACGTTTTTGGCCGTGATACCAGCGATGAAGCCCTTGGGACACCGAAATACTATTTGTCTGGCATGACAGCACTATGTCTACCACCGGCTGATGGTAGACCGCCAGCACTCTGGTACACAAGCAGCTTGAGCAACCCCTCAAGCTGGCGGATTGCCGGGAAGCACACAGCACATACAGGCGCACTTCTCGGGGTGGCAGGCTTATGGAATGCTACTGACACGATTGCACAGTACGGCGTGGTGGCGCCCTGTATTTGGGCCGCCAATCCAGAACGCGCGGTATTCGACCTGCTGATAGACAGCTGCGAAATCCGCCAGTGCAGAGTACCTAATGTGCAGGTTACCGATATTGATGATGTGGTCAACCTGGAACAAGTGAGAGAGTGGGTAGCGCAATGTGAGCCCTTCCTGGCAGACACAGCCCGAGAGGGCATTGAGGATTGGCTAAATGGAGGTCACCAGTGAACTTGACAAAACAACAACAAACCCATCGACAAATCATGCAGGCGATCTGCGAGATCATCCATGACGAAGGCAAACCCTTGGTTTTGAAAGGGGGGACTGCATTACTTCTGGGATACGATTTGCAACGGTTCAGCGAAGATCTGGATTTCGACCTTACAACTTCATTGCAGGTGTAGGATCGTAAAAAAGTTGGTAACTAAAAGTCTCTCCAGGGGGCGTATTTTCCCCTCAGAACCGATGCGATGGAAATAAAGTCGGTAACTTTGAGGTAGGTTTAACTAGAATGGCTGCCCCCTGCATAATAATAAAGTCAGTAACTATTAAAAGCCTGACTGGCACCAAATTCCAATCCTATTCCGTTTTTGCCTCTCAGCTGAGTCTTATTGCTCGCCTCCGTTCCTTTCCATCATGAAGGCATGTTCCACGTGTGATCCATAGCTGAAGGGCTGAAGGAAATATTGGGGATGACGCATTTGAGTGACTTATGTCTGCACGAGTGTCTCCAAAGATCTAGTGGTTTGATCTCAACCTTTCAAAAATCTTTGGAACTGCAAGTGGAGTTCGGGGGCAGAAATTGCCCCCGTTTAAAGTTTCTATCTCGTTTTTACCAGATAGGGTTCTATTGCGGCTTTTAGCTCTGGTGATGGAGCCTTGATTACCAGCTTCTCCATTGGGAGTTCGTGAACGACCATTAGCGATAACGCTTGATGGTCAAGAACGTGGATCGTTACTCGGTTACCCAGGTTATCCTTCGTCGCGGTGGCCAATTGGTTTCTTCCACTTGGTGTGAGTTTCAGCCAAAGTGTTCCTTCCGAAAGAACGGCTGCCTCAATCGCGTCCCCAGTCAAATTGATTGTGACCGCATCGCTCTCTTGAGCATGTGCTTGCTGCGACTGAGTACTACAAGCCGATCCGATAATGACGAGAGTCAAAACAAACAGTCTTAGAAGCATGGATTGGGTGGCATCCCGTCAGTCCAGGTAGATTCGATGCCATATGAAACTATGAATGCATCGGAATTGGTCGATACCTCAAAATTCCATCCCATAGGCTCGTCCCCACCGTTTACAAAAGTGAAGGTGACGCTCTGCTGAGGCAGAATAATCGACTCCTTCGTTTGTCCAAGCGGGTCAGTATCCTTGACAGATATTGTCGTGCCAAGAAGGTTCTGGTTAGTGAATGTCAGTTTAACCGCCTGGCCAAATGATCCACTGATCGTAGCATCGCCGGTCAATGCACCACCTTGTCCTTCGACGGGCACAAATTGCTCTGTACGGAGGACCTGCACGGCGTCCACGGCCAGGGCCGAGTCTACGATCGTATCCCCTACATCCTGTACTTCATACGCTAGCTGTACCGTCGTGCCTACCAGCCCGGAAAGATCCGTGTTGTAATTGATCTCAGGCGTAGCCCCGTTATACCCAAGCAGACCTGATGACCAGGTAGAACTGTTGACGTTTCCGTTCGCTATGATTTCGACCTTACCGGGCGCAGTTAAACGTGCGAGATAAGTGTCATTATACTCTGTACCGTAGTATTGCGGCCACTCGTTAGAAAGAAACCGAAGACGGCCAGAGACTTGCTCGTAAGCAGGTGGAACAACAAACGCCTGACTCAAGGTACCCTTTGCTGATTGCGAGCCAGCATTGCTGACAACAGCCGCTTGGGTTACCGGACAGCCAGCTGCAGCTGCGCTTTGCGCACCGGCGAGAAGCATCACTGCTGTGCAAGGGATCACGACGCTTAACTTTGGCGCCACTTTCTTCATGATATCCATATTACTCAATCTCCCTTAGTTGCCTGAGTCCGGTGTGGTGAAAACAAGGTTTCGGTCAATGAGGGTGACTGAGCCTTCCGTAGACCATCCTTCTAGGCCATTCTCGAAATTGCTATTCAGGAACTCGGCATTTACAGTCTGAGGCGCAGTTATTGTCAGGTTGCGCGTGATCTGGGAGGAGTAACTCGACAGGACTCCAGTGGTGGATCCGCTAGCACCAGTATCGTTTTTGAAGCCAACGAGAATCAGAGTTCCATCTCCATGGACATTCGTCAGTGCAAAAGATCCATCGCTTGACGAGATTGTTGAGTATTTTCGGTCAGTATCGGGAAAGATAGCTGTTACCAGAGCGGCGGGAGCAGGCAGCCCAGATTCATCATAAACAGTTCCGTAGATGGCACTGCTACCTGCGGGGTCAACAGTAACGAGTACAGAAGATGTGTTTTCGGTTTCAAGCAAACTGCCTTGAGCGCTGCCTGTTCTTCCATCCTGAGTTGTTACGTCTACAACGTAAACTCCAGCTTCCGTTAGATCTGAGATTGAAAACAGACCATTGCTATCGGTGGTGGCTGTGAACGTAGATCCCGACTCGATAAAGCTAACGTTAACGATTGCGCCGCCGATAGGTGCCTTATCGTTGAAGCCGAACACACCGCCATTTATAGCCAATGTCTCTGGTTCAAAGTTACCAGAAATAATGGAAACGACTCTCTCGGCTTCAGATATCAATGCAGCCGCGTAACTCTCCCCAATAAATTTTCCGCTTCTCTTACTAACGCCTGCGATATATTTTTCCAGCTCTTGAATCGCCTTATCGTCAGCCTCTTTTGCGTAGTGCTTTTCAGCATTAGCAACACGGTGGCAGAGCCCAGTTTGAGGGGGATTCCCCACGGCTGGGTCTAACGTCATTGTTGCAAGCTGACGAAAAGGTTCTGGAAGAGTCTCACAAGCAGCAGTTCCGTTGTTGCTCGCATGTGTCTGGATGGATATGAGTGCAATGGATAATAAAGACGCGAATAAGACAAATAGTCTTAGCATTTAAAGCCTCCGTGTTTTCGTTTAGTCCCTAACGGCTACCACCTTCTGAAAGGCGTTGAAGCAGTGCCGTCGTGGGTAAAATACTAGGAGAGGATTTCAGCTTCTGTGTAACAGTGCGTACTTATAAAGTTATTTTTTGTCGAGCCGACTCCAAAGGCATACCAGCATCGAATCCCATGAAGCGGCATTCGTTGATCCGGTTACTCTCTTCATTTTTTGATGAGCGGTTTGACCAAGCGGACACCGGAAACGAGTTACCAACTCTATTAGTAAGTTACCAACTTTATTATGTTGTTACCGACTTTATTACGATCCCACAGCAGGGACACCTAAACATAGAGAGGATCTGCAACAGCGCCATCAAAAAGCTGGCCGGAAAGGGAATCAAGGTTAGCCTCTCAAGTTTCAATGAGCCCAAGAAAACTGGAACAACCCACCGCTGCCGGCCAATGTTCGCAACCGGCGAGGGTGAACCACCGATCCCCATCAAAATTGAGATTTCTTCGCGGACCACGCCTGACCCAGCCAGTATATGCGTGATCAACGGCATACAGATGTACTCCATCAGCCAAATCGCGCACCTGAAGCTATTGGCGGCACGGGAAGACCCAGCCATGCCTTACCGAACAACGGCTCGCGATCTGCATGACCTGGCATTCATTGCGAGTCGGTATTCAGCAGATCTCCCCCCGGAACTGGTAGCGCAGCTTGAAGAGTTCTTCAGCGATCCAACCCACCTAATGGAACGCTATGCCAGCGCGTATGAGGGTGACCCCATACTTAACGGCCGGTTATTTGATGATCTCAGCATCATCGAGGAATGGTTAGACCATCAGAACGATGAAGACACACTTTCCATGTTTGGCCCCTGTTAAGAATGGCAATTATCCTTTGCCGGGGTTAAGTAGCTCGTGGCGACGGCACTAAGCGCAAGTTAACAGGGCGAGGGCCCGCATTCCTCGCAATCTTCTTCCCAATCTGGATTGCACCGCTCGGCATCGACCACACCAAGTTCATTGACCAGGTAACGGCAAAAAGGCGCAACCAACCTTTGTTGGTGCAATACCTCACCTGTATCCAGCCCTGCGGCAAGCGCATCCGAAAGCGAACAAAGCCGAACTGGTACGCCCGGAAGCTCCGCTTGCCATGCGGCAATTAACTCGCGCTCGGTCTGTACTCCCGAGTAGTCCAGATAGATGGCCTCATTCCCATACACGAGCCGGACAACCACATGATCAGGAATGCCCTGGTCCAGTCGACCCACCAGATAGATCTCAGAACCAGATATCAGTCTGTGCAGGCTTTCCGCCAGCAAACCGCATCCACCGGAAAGCCAGGAACCCTCCGGTAGAAAATCGTAGGCTTCATCGGCATCCAGAACGTTCTGTAGGTCTCGATTAAATGGATGATCCATTATTGAAACCTGTCAGCCAGTTCTTCAAATAGAGTTCCGCCATTTTCGACATACAGGTGAATCTCCATTTCAGGTTGGTGATCCATCTCCAATACCGCCAGGCAATCCACCAGCAACGTGCGATCCAGCCTCCGCAGCTCGGTCATATCCATCGGAAAACGCTTGCCGTTATACAGGCCGAGCAGGAAGCGAGCGACAACGGAAGACTGGCCCGTATCACTGAGGGCCACCGGAAGCAGGCGAAATAGGGCCGCCTGGCCCCGCTGGCGGATCACTGGCAGCTCGGTTTCTATAAACATTCTCTGAGCTGCGAGCCTGGCTGCCATTCGGTCCCGCATCTCTTTGCGATTATTCTCATTGCTCGACATTGTTCAGTAATCCGGATAGTTGGTGAATACACTGTTTGTGGCTGTCGATTGCTTCAACGATCAAGCCCGATACGTGCTCCTGGGCGCAAACCACCTGTTTCTGCAGGTCGGATTGACCAACCGTGGAACGCACACGAAATGAAAATGGGGCAGTCGTATTGTGCCGAGGAACCCCATTTACGTTTGGACCTTGAATTGGTATCGGCGGCTCAAAACACCAAGCGATTTCCCAAAACCGGGGATGAGGTAACCGTTGCTCGACATCCAGAAAGCCAATACGAACCGATACTGCCGAAATAGCCTCAAGAGCTTCCTTCCGGGTACGCTCGATAAAGGCTTCTTCGGCAAGACAAACCTCAACTGCATCAGCCGCAATCCGCCAGCCTTGACCACCGCGCGGACCGGGGGCCGATTCAATCCACGACTTCCGATCCAGGGCCAGCCAGTTGAGAAAATCATCTCGTGGCCAGCTGTCTTGCCCGCCAGCATGGTAATAGGCACCTCGGAACCAACGCCAAAGATCAGCCGGAGTGAAACGGGCATCCCTGAAGATGCCCCAGTAGTGCCTCAGTTTCTCATTAGACGCCTTTGGCATGGGTGCTCAGACCTCTATACCTTTTCAGGGCTGAGATAATGGGAAAGATCTATGACCGCTCGCCGCAATCTGCCATTCCACTGATCAAAAACGACTAACCCTGGCTGTGTGGCTGCCCAATCCACAAAGTGATTACCGGTAGCCTCTGTGAGTTCAATCAAAAGCCGCAAGTCTCCCAGCCAACCATCTCGCGGTGGTTCAGGGTCTCCGTTTGCCTCGGCAATCTGTGCCGATAAACCATTAGCGCCGGTCACCACGAAAATCTGACGAACAGGCACACTCAAAAGACTATGGGCAATTTCATGTGCCTTCCGCTCAGATCCAGACAAGCCATCAAAGGGCCCAGGCAGCCGGGCCTCGTCATAATAGTGAGCCAGCGGGTCAACTGGCTTGAGGCCAAGGAGCGCTCTGAATTTTTCGTACATAGGTCACCTCACAACAAGAGATTATGGAACATCATGCAAACCTCCTATGCAGCGATAAGGTCGAGCGGCCGTTGCCGGCCATCAGGCCTCACTTAGCGTTTATAACAATCAAGGCGCCGTTTTCTGTAATTCAGACCGCAAGGTCTCCAGGTCGCCCAAATCCACCTCTGGCCCCAGGCCACCGTCATCGTTGACCACATGCAGCTTTCCGCTATCTCGCGTCAGGAACAACACCTTTCCGTAATGTTGGGGAATGTGCTTGGCCTTTCGTCGGGCATCCTTCACGTCATGCTTTGTTTCGATCAGTCGGGCCATGGGCGTCTGGCCGTCCACATGCTCCACACACACCACGAAGTCTGGGAAGAAGTAATTTCGATGCTCCCCGCGAACCAGTTGAACGGAATAGGACTTCCGATCTGGATTGCGGAACCACCAGGCGACAAAGCTGGCCTGATCCAACGCATCGGCAAACGCTCGTTCGTCGCTGTTCAGCGAGAAGGTTGAATCAAACCGGCCGGTCATAAACCGCTCATTGCCAACCTGCCACTGGGTATCCCGCAAAAGCTCCCGGTCTTCGATCACCAACGTTTGCTCAACGGTCGCCAGATCGTCGGTTGAGGGCGGAAGCACCCGATACAGGTTCTTATGACTGGGCTCCAACGCAATGCTCGATGGGAACAACATGGCGGCGGGTAATGGCCCGGCCGGCTCGGTCACGGCTTCCTTGGCAATCTCGGCATACAAGGCTTCCTCAAGGTCACCCGTAAGCTGGCGGACAAGCCAGTACGCTGCGGTGCGACTCATTCGAGTCAGCTCATCCGGGGCAACAGATTCACCGGCATCCATGATCTGCTCATTCAGCGTACCCTCAACGCGCTTGGCGAGGGTTTGCACGATGACCTTATGATCGGCCGGCTCGATCTGGGGAAGCCGATCAAGAGCGGCACGGGCCTCCCTGGCTACTACGTTCCGGTCAACCACGATAAAGGCATCCTGAACGCTTTTGACAACCCCGGTGGTCAGCTCGGTATGCCGCTCTTTTTCCCGAAGCCGGTTTCGGGCCGCCAGCGCGGCTTCCCGCTTCTGGCGGTCGGTAATGATCACCCGGGTAGCCACTCGCTCGGCAATTTCACCCATATTCAGGCCGGTGGGGCGAACCTCGCGCTCCAGGGCCACCGGCACTTCCCGCGCATCGTGGTTAACGGGATACACCCGAATGCCACGCTCCGCCATGATCGCTTGCCATTCCTCCATGCTGGCGGCGGTCTGCGGGTCAGGCTTTTTCGGTTCTTCATCAGCGGATTCCTCGTCCACCTCGTCGAGATCATCAAAGAGACTGCCGGTTTCCCCGGTTGTGGACTCGTCATTCACAGGATGAGGTATCGGGGGCAGGGGCGCGCCAGGGCCACCCACTATTCCGCCATTCGTACCGGTGGTTGCCGTGTCCAGCTCATCGGTGTCTGACTGTTCGGTACCGGGAAAGGGGGTTCGTGGGTCAAGCTCCGGCGTTGACACCGGCCGGTTGGTGAACACTGGAGCGCCCGATTGGGTTTTTCGCCGGTACAGCTTTTCGGATTCGCCTTCCAGCGCACTGCGAACCTGCCCGGTGATCTCGACGGCGCTTTGATAGCCTTTCTGGGCATCGGCATTGGCGAGGTACACATAGGCGGTATTCAAGTCAGCCGGTATGGCGTCCGCCTGGGTGTACTGGTTACGAATCTGCCGAGGGACGCGCATGACCCGTCCGATGAATTGCATGGCAAAGTCGGTGTCGGTGACCGATTTCAGGGAAGCCAGCACAAAGGCCCGGGGGGCGTTAAAGCCGGTACCGGCCGATTGCTTGAAGATCAGCACCTTTTTGGATGAATCATTGGCGATGGCATCCATCAGTTCCGGGTTCGGCTCATCCGATGAATGCTTGCCGATCGCCGGCATGGGAATCCCCAGATCAATCAAGGCGCGCTCAGCGTCCTCAATGGTGTCTTTACCATTGTCCACCTGCACCAGTAGCAGGGGCGTCAGATCAATGCCCAGCCCCTGAAGCTGGGTTGCGAGGTATTGATTGCGCAACCAAGCCTGCCTCAAGACGGTACGGTTCAGGTCGGCCACTGCTGCCGTGGTATCCTTGAGCTGATACACCACGGCCTCAATGTACTTCTTGTTCAGGCGTGCCTGCACCACATCATCCCGGGCAACATTGAACCCTTCAAAAGAGCTCAGTCCGGCACTGGCAAGAAAGTTGTTAATCCGGGCACTCTTTGGGGTAGCTGTGGCCAGCGCCAGGCACGACGGATTCAGCCAGCGCACGAACGCGCCAAATTCGGTTGCCTCATCCAGCGCAATGTGGGCCTCATCCACAACGACGCCTACTTCAAGCTCCTGAGACTTCACCAGCGCGATAAAATCGGCCGGCGTGCGTAGCTGTTCACCACCGCCGGCGTCATAGTCCGCCAGCCTCCACGCTCGCCGGGAAACCCCCTGCACGGTGGAAATCAACACCTGACCGGCTTGCGGTTCCTGGTTAATGCCCTGGGTAAACTGAACCGGTGTCAGGTCGGTGGCGTTGGTCACCAGATCATCCAGGGTTTGGTTAACCAGATTGGTGAACGGGACAAACCAGAACCAAACCACCTTTTTCTGGGCGGTGACATTGGATAGCGTTTTGGCCAGTACAAAGGTTTTGCCCGAACCGGTGGGTGCTCGCAGAAGGCAAGGGGGGCTGTTCTCACGAGTCAGACGCTCGGTAAGATTTGTGATCAGCGTTGTCTGGAATGGTTCAGGGATCGCGACATTGTGTTGAGGGGTCGAGACATTCAGGGTAAGCGAGGTCATTGGGACACCTCCTGTTCCGGCTCAGGGTCTCCGGCAGACGATTCCCGAGGGCCTGACGCCTGATTGCCACCCTGGGCATACCGTAGGGCGCTCTCAATGGAATAACAGGTCACCGACTTGTCGCCGGCCAGGGCTTCCTGAAGGGAGTCCGGACGATCGGTGTAGACGATCAACTGGCTCACCGGCAGAGATTCAAGGGCTGCAATCGCCTCATCGGACAGCCTCGGACACAAGACAATCGCGCTGCTGGCGGTTTGAGCGACAACCCACACCGGTTGATCGGCTGGCGGTTCGGAGAGGTAACCCGTTTCACGGAGACTGAGTAAGCCGAAGGCGTGACGGGGCTCTGCCTCAAACATCAGGTCAGCCTCTTCGACTTTATCCAGCGTGACGTAGGTGAAGTCACCGCCGAGGCCCGCTGTGTCACCGTAACCGGCCATGACTCGGCGCACACGCTCAGCGCAGATATCCCTGCACAGGTTCTTATCCGGCTCCTTCGCGGTTGCTTCGGTGCTGCTGCACATGATGAAGCGACGATTGCCACCGTCTTTGGCATTGAGCTCAAGAACCGCTTGAGCCGTGGTGCCACTGCCGGCGAAGAAATCCAGAACAATGTCCCCGGGGCGGGTCGCCTGATCCAAAAGCTGGCGAATCAGCGTGGCGGGCTTAGCGTAGTTGAAAACGCGACTTCCGAAAATATTGGCCACACCTGTGGCGCCCTCATGGTTTGTGGTGGAAACAAAACTGCCAGGCGCGTCATATTGACCGTCTTCAAACTTAGGAACAATCCAGCTGGACACAGGCTGATATTGATTCTTTAGGTCAGCCTTGTACCGCTTGAACTGAGGGCGGCCAAACCCCACGGGAACTCCAACCCACCACTCCAAATTCGGGAGATCCGCACTCAATAAAGGCTTGCGCCCGCTTTTGGGGACATCACCTGACCTGATCGCTTCAAGCAGGTCATCCATTGTCTCCCAGACGCGCACCTCCTGGGTCGAATCCGGGAACACGATTTGACCAAGGCGGATAAACTCTTCCATAGACTTGGATTGCAATCGCTGACCAGCCTTTAGATTAGCCTCCGATGCATAAACCCACACCCGATCCGGGTTCGGCGGGTAGACGATCCCCGTTTTCGGGTCACGAAGAGGGTAATAAAGGTTGGGGCGCTCCTTATACGAAAAACCGAGAGTTATGTTATCAATCCGCCAATCTCCGCGAGGATCATTATCCGGATTGGAGTACATTTCAAATGATTTTTCGTAGCCCCTGAACTGAAACCCCGGATTTCCATAAATTAGTATGTGCTCATGATCAGAGCTCATGAAGCAGCCCTGGTCAGCATTCGAGCCTTGCCGTGTCCGCCAGACCATTGAGCCCAGCCGCATACTCGGCATCACCTCATCCATCAGCAATTCGAGCTTGGAGCGGTTTTCATCGTTGATGGACACCATGATCACCCCATCTGGGGTCAGCAAATCCCGAGCAATAGACAACCGTTGGTACATGAACTCCAGCCACTTGCTGTGCTTCCAGCGGTCATCCTTTTTTAGATAGTGGTCGTTGTAAACCCAGTCTTTTGATCCGGTGTTGTACGGTGGGTCGATGTAGATAACCCGAATGCGCCCACGATGAGTTGATCGCAACAAACGAAGGGAATCAAAGTTATCCCCCTCGATGATCAGATTGTTGCTGGCGGATTGTTCTGGCCAATGTGATACATCGGGATCAACCTTTGGGAACACCAAGTCCGAGTTCAGCGCCTTATCGCGCTCGATCAGGTCCGCCTCCCAGGTTAGCCCGAGCCTCTTGTGGGTTAGCTCCTGCACCAGATACCGCTTGAGCTCCTGCGGAGAAAGCTCGTCAAGGCGGGCCAGAATGGATTTTTTGTTTAACGACATAATAAATCCTTAGCTGCTCTTGGCACCCCGTTAAGGATTAACAATAGTGCCAGCAATGGTGCCAGCAGCAGTGCCAGATGTTTGTTTGGCGATACCAACATCATTACCGGTTGACGGAAAACGATACAGGCTTCCTGGACAAGCAGTTTGCCAACCTTGAGACTCCGCACGCTTGCGCTCAACCTCAGAATTGAAGTGGTACAGCACAAGACGATCAAGAATGTCGTGATAAGCATATTCGCGCTGCAAATCCTCGACACCCGAGTGTGAAGGGTTGGGGGTCATCGTGGCGTCGTGAAAGATAACCTCGCCACGGCCTGCGTGGGCCACCAATTGTTCCGGAATAGGGCGGGTATCACCGGTAAAAACAAACTTTCCGGGCATTGCCAACCCAAATGCTTCATCGGGATAGTGGTGCCGAACTGGAAAGACGTTGAAGCGGAACCCCTGGTGATAGAAATGGCGGCCAACCGGAATAAGCTGAAAACAGTCCCAGAAATTCTTGCCGCCCTCGGCAACCTGAGTGCCCGATGAGGCGAGAACCTGATGTAAACGAAAAACAATATCAACAGGAACATAAAGTTTAATAAGCGGAAGCTCGGAAAAAGCACGAGCAAAGAACAATCGTTCCAAGCCGCCGATGTGATCAAGATGAGGGTGTGTCACAAACACGGAATCAAACGGATAGTCCATCGCCCGAACGGAAAAGAACGCTTCCGGCCCAAGATCGATGAGCATCCCACTGCGCCCCTCGAAACGGAGTAAAGCGCATGCATTACCTAGATCCTCGCTGTGGGCACCGCCAGCACCCACAAACTCAAGCTCAACCGTCATATCAAAGACTCCAATCGAATCATATTGAGGATCACCACTTCATCTGGCGACTGGCCGGCATAATTGTCACTTGGATCGGCCGCCCGCGTCGGGCGAATCCGCTCCCGAACAAAATCCGGGATGCGCTTGGCTACCAGGGTGTTTGGCAGCGTAACGGTCGTAGATTGAGGGATAGAGGATTCCCCGGCCACCCGAGAGCCCCGAGGGCGAATGAGATAGGTCACGTAAAGTTCGGTAGGGGCAGTCATTGTTTTGATCTCCTTAAACAGATCGGCCACGCCCGGAAAGGCGACGGCGAGCCTGATCCGCATTAACGTAAATCTGCTCGGTGAACGCCGCACTCGCATGCCCAAGCTCTTCGGAAATGTGCCGGATATCCGCGCCGGCCTCGATGGCCTGGCTGGCCCCGGTGTGACGCAGGTAATGGGTTTCCGAGGCAATGGCCTCCAACTGGGCCGCCTCATCGACAAAACCTTCATCCTTCATCTTCTGGACTGCCAGCATCAGACCATCTTCGCAAATTCGCTGAATCTGTCGGGTACCCAGACCGCCACCACGAGCGGACGGTAGGATAGGCCTGGATTCGTTGGGCAAGGGCAGGGGAGAATCACATTCCAGATAGGCCCGCCAGCGTTTCAGGTAGGGAAGGTACGCCTCAGGGCAGGTAATGGTGCGCCCCTTGTCGCCCTTGCCAAAGACGTAGTACGTCCAGAAGGCCTCACCACCGACCACTTGCTTCTGGAAGTCCGAAAACGCTGGAATCCGTGGCTCACCATCAACCTTCCGAACGGCCAGCTCGCTGATCCGCAAAAACAGGGATTTCATGGTGACGATGATGAACAGGTGGCGCTCATACTCCGGGTCCTGGTCAGCCGCCTGCTCGATGGCCTCCCGAATGAATGACCATTGCCAGTCGGTGTATCGGCGCACCGAGGCCTCCTGGCGCTCCAATAAGGCATTGGATTTTGCTTTGGTGTCCCGGCGACGAACTTCTAAAAACGGGTCTTCCGCCATAATCTTGCGCTGGCGGAGAAACCGAAAGTACGAGGCGAGGGCAGTCCGTGATGATTTCAGGCTGGCGGGGCTGGCGGTGTAACGCTCGCCCTTGGAGCGCTGACTGGTGAAGGGGCGCCAGCGGGGATTAATAATCCGCTGTCCCTGTTCATCCAGGAACCCCGAATGAATATTGGGAGCCACCCAGGCGGCTGGCGGATTCTTGAGGAACCTGAAGTAGCTGGAAACAACCTCTGCATCCACCTGATCGAGCGTCCGGCTGGCCACAACCCATAGGTAATTCAAAAACCGCTGCACTTCGCTCCGAAAGCGGTTGTAGGTGCCCGAGACATTGGCGTAGTCCGTCAGGTACCGGAGGCTGGCATCCAGATCGCGGAAAGCCTTATCCTGATCAACAGACAACGCCATGATGGCTTCACGAACGGACGCATAACCTTGCTCGTCAAGCTGATCGTCTAGCTGACTGGCTGCGTCAAAAATGGGGAAACCCGGGAAGCGACTCACAAAAAAGCTTCTTTACCAAATGTTTCTGACAACCCGCTATCGTGACACCCCCAACAGCCAAACCTGCCTGAACCAATATCGCAGCGAGAGCGGAAGTAATGACGATGACTCATTCGGGAGCTACCAACCGCGAAGCCCAATCACAATCCAAGCCACCGCCGGCGGTGTGGCCGGAAATCGCCAGGCAGCGAGTACCGTCATCAAGCTCAAAACGGTAGACACGACGCCCTTCGAGCTCACCTATCTCTGAAAGCTCGTTTAATGATGCAGGCGTCATTGTCGTGACCTCATCAGACACCCGAGGAGTGTCGTGCTGAAAAGCAAGACTCGACGCCAGCCCCGCTGCAGCAACAATCAAGGCACCGATAATGATGCCAATCCATTTCTGGCGATTAAAGTCCCGCTCAATGTCATCACCATTCATTAAACATCCCCTCAAAAGAATAGACATGCACGCTTACACCAGCGTTAGCCCCAAACTACCGGATACCATCAACAACCAAGCTCATCTGCAATAAGCTGAATATCAGCCTCAGCCTCAAGATACACCTGCCTCTGAGCGCTCAACCTGCGAATGTCAGTCAACAATACCTCCCGCCCTTTGGCGTCACATGAATCGACATTAGTGGATAGCGCTCGATTCTGTGTGCGCAACCGCTCAAGGTCGGTATCGCAGGCGTCGATCTTCTCACGATATTTTGCAATCAGATCGCACAACTGTAAGCGGAAATGTTCGGAGGTGAGCTGAGAAACATCTTGCTTCTGGAGTTCAACTTCGTCAGGCCCGCAGAGGTCTTCAGGAGAAGGCTTTGGGCAGCTTGACGGACCTTCCATAATGCGCAAGAGATCATTCAGAAAAGGTCGACCTATTTCGTCCTTCTTTTCTAAGCGGTCAATTACAGTGGCCAAATCATTTGGAGAAATTCGGTAGCGTAGAAAATTGCTCACCAGCCATTCGGGAGCACTGTCAGGAGAACCTTCGCCAGTTTGTAACCAGAACGGATCAACCTTTAACGCGCGTGCCATATCGAGCAAAGATGCGGTCGCTTCCGGAATCCCGCTCTCAATACGGCTGATTGTTGCCTGGGTTAGCCCGACCTGCTGGGCAAGAAAGCCCTGAGAGATTTTACGAATCTCACGAATCTGCTTTACTCGAGTTCCAAATTGCATGTCGAAAGCCACCTATAGCTGCAAGCCATTAAAACGATTCGATGCGCCACAAGTTGCCAAAGCGGCAGGGCGCAAACATCCCAGTTCAGAATAGTGAGGTAGAATGCTTGCGATGTCAAATACTGCTAAGTATTTGACATTTTAAAAAAGCTGAAAAGGCTCCGGCACTACCAGCAACTTGCGCGGCATCGCTTGGCCATGCTGCATAACGCTTTGCAGGCTATGCACTAGAGTCGTGCAAACCGCACATCAATTGAGACCCTCTCACCGACAGAACCCTCGCAAAACGCTTCGATCGAACGATAACGCTCAACCAGATCATCTTCTGTATGTAAGTGATCTACAGCCAGCTCTGGTGTCGTCATCGATTCCATCACAAAACCAACGTGCTCTTTAGAAGTCCGACTCAAGATGTTCAGAGCTTTAATGCAAACCTCTTGATCCGTGAACAAAAATGAAGCCATAGCAATATCTGGGTTCTCTGGCCTGAACGAAACTCTTACCGAATTTCCATTTGGGAGTCCCACCTGGTGAGCCGGATGCTTTTCGCTGGCCAGTTTCGCTAAAACGGCATCCGCAACTTCATTGCCATCATTACGACCAACCGCGAAAAAATAGGTCCATGCCACTAAACTGACACCGGCCATTACCAAATAAAACTGATTTCCTATGGGAACCATTCTATATCTCCCAACGCTCAGCCCAACCGCGACGACGATACGGCTCAGCTGAGCGCTACCTTTAGCGATCTAATAATTGGTTTCTGAGGAGCCCAGTCTATCGAGGCAATAACTTAGTTCTTCGTCGGTTATCCCTACCCCTATAGCTGTGGCCATACTGGATACGCGAGGAAAGATTTCCTCTTCCTCCGTCTTGCCATCAATCACCACCGTCGCAATCGCATTGGCGTCTTTCGCCTGAAGTCCGTCGATCGAGATGACCCCGACGTGATAAACAATTTCTCCGGATACTCGCTCTACAAAACCTATAATCAGGCCTGAGTCATCTTCAGCATACTTAACTAAATCAAGACGATTCCTTAACACAACATTTCTCCGATATCGCTGCAAAATTACAGCGACCACCATGGTATGACACCACAACTTATCAATTCGGCGAGTAACTGTGTTTTTTGGATACTAACTCGCCACACGATTGGAGCCGGATGTGTTAAGTGCAGCAGTCCCTATTACCAGGCGTCTAGCAAAGCCCTGGCAACTGACATTCGCCTTCGTCCAAATCCTCCGATGCGTTATACCAGATCGCATCAACAATTTCGGATTTCCAGGGTTGTTCAGTAACGACGAAGCCGATCGTGTTCACAGCATGAAATCCCGGCGATGCATATAGGTTTTCATCATCGCCACTTTCGACGATCGCCCATATATGCTGATCCGAGAGCCCTCGCTCTTGAGCCGCCAGCTGCGCCTGACCATATGACTGCACGATCTGGTCGCCATCTTTGCCAAGCGTGATCGGACAATAATCGTCCATGAAGCTGTCTTCGGAAATAAAGTCATCTTTTATCGACATGTGGCACTACCCTCTTCATATAAATAATGACACTGGCACTACTTGCTCTCCGCAGCCTGCTATGCCCCAGGGCCCGGTCCGATGCTCTCTTTGGCTGAAACTCTGCAACCAAGAATCTCGACGCTATTCGGGCGAAACTGATAGTCCCACCGTTCCACCTGGCATACTTCATCAGCTTCGTAGCTCAACTCAATCGAGAGTTCGTTCTCACCGGGACCGATGTTCTGTGGGTGATCAAAATCTTCCAGTGCAAGACCTACCTTCTGAGCGATGTCCTCGTAAATAGCGGCATGGCGCATCATTTCGAGATAACGGCAGTTCCCCGCCGTTACCAGTTCTTCAATTCTCATTTGATAGTCCTATTGTTCAGGCAAAAAAAAGCCGCTCGTGGATTAGGAGCGGCGCAAATAGGTTGTTCTGGACATTTCAATGCTTGACGATTCTCATCCACGTCATAAAGCCCGGCTAGATTATCACATAGGGTATTATATGCCAATACTCAAGGCGCCAACTCTGAAACTCGGGTCATGCTCCGCAAAATCCACTTGTAGGCCACGCTGGATATAGTCGTAAGCAACGCAATCGGCCGCGACCGTTGATGCCAACCGGCTTTTCTTCAACTTTGCGACCGATTCGATAAAACACAGGGCCTCTGGCCCGGAAAGGCGAAGAAAGCAGATTGCACCGTCCTTAATCTCTACCTGGCATTCTCTTTCGTTCACGATAGTACGAAATCCGCCTCGTCTCACAGCCGCGGCTTTCGCCGAATGATCTCGCATTGCTCTCGCCTTTTTGTTCATAACATGGGGTACTATACTATCAGTAAATATTCCACTTTATGGGGTCCACCATGACTACCGTAACACCTCATCTCCAGGCCGATTACTCAACTCATAAGTTCATGATTTTAGCGGAGCGAAGCGAGCAAACCGTTAAAAAGCTCGAACAGCTGAGTGCCCGGGCACAAAAGCTCGGACTACCTCCATTTCGTATCATCCTCGGTGAATCGGAATACCGGCGCTCGCCAGTCAACCCCCGGCAACACGATCATTATCGCCAACTGACAGTCACTGGCGGAGTGCCAAAATTGCAAGGGTGGCAGTTCTTCGCAAAAATCGAGCACACTTCAGACGGTAATGTTGTTCGCGGGTTCTCTGGAACCCAAGAGGATCTGGAGCGCATCGGCGGTGCGTCATTGTTTCAGCGGATGACTGAATGCCCATCGGATTGCGATCACTGCAACACACGCCGCCAGCGCAATACAACATTCTTCTTTCTGAACCAGGATTCTGGCGATGTTATGCAGGTTGGGAGTACCTGTGTAGCGGATTTCTCGGGACATACTGACCCGATGCTGGTTGCATCCTTGGCCCAGGCTTGGCCCGAAATCATTCATGAGCTGTCTTCGGATTCGGAGGACGTGTCCGGCACATCCCCCCGAAAAATGGCCTTCGCCACGGAGGATATACTTGCCGCCTCGGCAGCCGTAGTTCGCAAGGCAGGCCGCTGGATTCCTCGCGCAGAAGACGATTGGGGGCTTGGCAGCTCCGGGGAAGTCGAACACTTGCTGGCCACCCCCAAGGATTTCGATCAGATGGTGACAGGTGGCGATCGAGAAACCGCGGCGCAGATTCTTCAGTGGCTTGGATCTGATGATTTCGACAACCAGGGACAGGTTTACCGTCATAATCTGCAGGTGTTAGCCCAGCAGGATTTCATTTCCCAACACAACGTTCCTTTGCTCGCCTCTGCGGTAGCTGCTTGGAACCGGGAACAGACGCTCACAGCCGCAACGGCTACGAAGTCTTCTATTCCCAATATCCGACTGGGAGAGTATGACAAAAAAATCGATCTCGACGTTGTCATTGATAAGATAATTCCCAAGGCGACGCGGTTTGGCGTAACCCTGATTTGCCTGATGCGTGATCTGGAAACCAATGCTCGCGCTGTCTGGTTTAACTCTGGGCGGGCTGCCTTTTTTGAGGGAGACCATTATCGTATTCAAGGAACTGTCAAAGGTTGGGAAGAGCGTGATGGCACTATGCAAACCAAGCTGACCAGGGTAACAAGTCCCGAAATCAAACTAATCGAGGCCATCAAAGCCAAAAACGACAAGGCCATCGAAAAACACTTCGATGCCGCTGTCCATATCAACTCCCGAAACGCCCAGGGTGAGAATGCCCTTATTGCCGCCACTGAACTTCACCGCTATGGAGACGAATGCAAAGCGATGATTGAGCGATTGCTGGCAGCCGGCGCCAAGCCTGACATTCTCGATAACGATAACCGAGATCGCCTGAACGCCTTTGATCGGCTACTGCTGTCAGAAGAAATCGATCTGGCGACTGATATCCTGAGGACACAGCCAGAATTAGTCGCCAAATGGGACGCCGATCGAATGGCTTTGTGGGGAATCGATGGCCCGGCTGCCGATCTGATTTTGCGTACCCGAGCCCAATTTATTCGATCCCCCGACGCCATGCATGACGAGCAAGAATTGGAGGATGAGTCACAAGCTCTAGGGTTGGCGTAGACCCTGCTTTGGCAGCAGATAGCTTTTCAGTGTTCTGCGAACAAAAGACCGAGGGTTAATCTCCGATTTCCACCCTACTCGGAATCGGAACCCTCCGGCCGCCAGCCGGGATAAATGAATCGGGGTGAATCGTTTGCAAGAACGACACCAAACAAGGATGCTGCAATCCTCAGCTGACGCATCCTTTACCCAGCAGTCCTTTGCTCTCACGCGACCCTGGCATCCGGGGCACACCATTCGCCAGGCATACCCCAGGTGCTCAAGCTTACCGATTTCTGGAAAGGGGCGACCGTTCTGCAACAGATCGGGAACGTCGGGCAGAATGTCCATCAGTCTCTCACATATCGATAAATGGGCAACGTAGTCAGATAGGGCTCTGTCTCAATCTTCTTCTTGCGCTGAAACTGTATAGCGTTCTCCGGAGCTACGCTCATTTTTGGCTCCTGAATGCCAACAGACGGCTCTCCAGCCCAATAGAACAAGGGCATTCGGGTTTTGAAGTCTACCGGCACGCGCTTCTTTTCAACCGATCTGGCCACAGTGATGTGCATCCTCAGATCCCATTGCGGCGGCTTCTTTAATACGAAGTATTCATCACGGCAATCCGTATGGATTTTTTCAATATCCTGCATGACTAACGGTTTATCGGACTTCTTCTCCAGAAGTGCCAATACCTGATCTCTCGACAGTCGGCGACTGGACGAAAACTGATGCCAGCGCCAGCGAATGGATTCCGGCTGTTCTGGCAGTGCTGGAATTGAGCGCGTGAGAAGACGCACGTTCAAACGCGGATGAAGCACCTGTCGAAGCATTTCCCCAATCATTTTGCTGCGCACCATTTTTGGTTCGGCGTCCATGACCAGATTCAATAAAGCGTATACGTCGCCCCGCAGAACGGACTGGGTTTCTGTAGCCAGGCGCAGCCGACGCACAAGCTCCGAAAAGACCTCTTTCATCTTGTTCAGCTGCTCGATCGCCTCAACCGTCAGTAGCGATGAGCCAATCGCGCCCATATACACTGGCGTTTCGTTCGGATCCTGACCGTCCTCAAAGGTCCACTGTGCTACGCCATACAAAGCCCGTTGTCGCGCCTCCATGCCCTCGAGGGTGAAGTCACCAAGCATCTTGGCGGGAAGGCCGGCATTACCGTCCTGCTCTACCAGCTCGATGATCCTTCCCATGTGACGCCTCATGGCCTTGTAATGAACCACGGTTTGCCCCAACAGCGTGGCGCAGTAGTCCTTACGCTGTTCAGGAGTCAAATCATCGGGCTCATCCGGCAGCGCTTCCAGATCCACTGGCGATAGCCAATAATCGGGCACCCTGATGGGCTCATAGCGCAAGCAATCTAGTTCCAGGCCAAGCCCAAGCTGACGCACATCGTTATTCAGCAGGGGCCCAGCGTGCTTCTTTCCAGAGGCTACTTGGGTTGACTCCGCGAGCATAGGCTTCTTCCTCCGCGCATTCCCGGATATGTTGATACAGCTCTGGATGCGTATCGATCCACATTGCCATTATCGAACTCATACGACGAGCGTAATACGGCACCTGGTCTCCCTTTCGGAAATAGTACGACGCAACATAGGCACCTCCAAACAGCGGGCCAAGCTGGGAGACCTTAAAATTCGGGTCCAGTTCTTTGATCCGCTCCAGCATTTCCTCACCCTGCATCGTTGGGTACAGAAAAAGGCTGATATCCTTCGGATAGCGGTAAAGATAGCGAAGCAATATAGAGGTTGCCGCATCAATCCGCTTGTTCCGATTTTCTGCATTCCGGGCTTTGTAGTAGGCTCGGATTTGAAGCCCCAGCACCCAGAAAAATTCCGAACTGGTTAAAAAAAATCGATCCTTGAAGTCATCCAGTTCGGGGGATCCCATTCCAAGGATGGGGCGCTGCCGAGGCTCGTACATCCTCAAGTCACGATCCGTGACCGGCTCCTTGTTTGTCCAGTTACCCTTGGCAATAACCACATCCGGCTCCACCCTTCTTGATACAGCCTCATCGTGGAGTACATTCATGTATAGGTCGAACCAGGCACGGCGTTGATCAAAGACTTCCTGCTTAAACGTTGCTCTCTCAGATGCCGGCACCCACGTCTGAATGAGTTCGGCTTCTTGCTGCAGGATGCGCCAATCTTTTGCCATCCGTTTCCGCAGTTCATTCTCTGCAGACGACGGTGCTGACCTGCGGACAATATTCAGAAGGTTCTCTCTCAGAATCTGCCCCATTTTACCCATTACCAGCATATATAGCCGGCTGACACTACCGCCCGGGCTTTCAGTCGCTGTTTCCGCATCTTCACTGAGCAGTTTGTAGCTCGACACGTTAGACCGACCAAACAGTGGGGCGAATCCTCTGCGATTTGCACTGTTAGGCTCACGGCTCGGTCGCACTGGCTTTGGCATAAACGGGATGATCTGCTCCCAAACTTCCAGGCTTGAAGGCTTCGGTACCAGCGGACAATATTCCGGGTGCTTCGATAACAACCTTACGAGGATGGCGTGATATGGCTTAATGCGGCGCCGATGCTTTCCACCGGCTTTACCGTCGGTATCGTCGTCTCCCTCTTCGGCTTCATCCTCCGACGGCACGCCGGGTAATGCGTATTTAATCTCATTGATACGCATGGGAGGTATGTTCAAAATCATCGCCAGATCTAGATCTACGAGACCAGGATATTCCACCTCCAGGAGCATCTGGAGGGCTTTTACGTCTTTTCCGCTTACAGGTTCGGTCAGGCTTGGCATAGAATACTCGTTCTTGGATGTTGCCCTTATCTTATCATATAGACCACCACTTTATTAAGTGTACTCTAATTTTGCATTCTTTTAATAGCTTTCGCAGGCGGTAGTCGAGAAACTGGCTATCATTTAATATATGCTCTACGACAAAATAATTTTCGATCTTTTAACAGGTAGCGCTCTACCGATGCGAGAAGCTTAAATGTCCGAATCATCTATTGGGCTCAAGTCGTTTTTTGAGTACGAAGGAAGGACCCCTCCACGCGATGTAAAAATCATTTCTCCTGATTTTTTTCTTCCTGACGATCTGATACTCCCGAAAACCGGGCTCACTTTCCTCTACGGCTTCCGTGGCGCACAGGCCGTTTTGGGGCATGCTATGCGCAGATCAATGGAATCAGGCAAAGAGCTGTGTGTTGTGTCAGCTCAGGCTGACGTTGGCAACTGGAGTCTGGATAAACAGAAACTCGGCAATTTCGATGAGTTTGGTTTTTTGAATCTGCCAGGCCGTGTTCGGGCCGAAACCCTCGATGACATTGCCAAGCGCTGGAAGATCCTGCTTACCAAGCATGGGCACCCCATTGACGAGTTCCCCCGCAAGCAGAGCCCTTACATGTATCTGCTCGATGAGCTGGTCAAGCAGGAGCCTTACGACAAGCTAACGGCCATTGCCTACCCCATTAAAACCAAGGTTGGTAATGCCCGGCTTGTCACCGTGTTCAAGCTCGACAAAATCCGGGACATCGAAGCCAATACCGTTCATAAAGTGCGGGTGAAATTCGATCTTCCACCTGAAGAATAACAAGTCGCTCCAGTACGTTTTGGCTTTTAGCGGGGGGATATAAACGGCGTTTGTCAGCCTGTCCGGCTGCAGTGATTGGTTATAGATTAGTACGGGGAGTCGTGCGGGCCTTTGGCCCTTGCGGCGGCCTTCGGCCTTCCTTCACGGCCAGGCGGAGCCTGACCGTTCAGCATCGACTCAGCCAGTGGCTTCGTCTCAGGGGTGTTCGGGTACCGGCATTGTCGTCAGTTCCCAGCCCCGAGCAGCCATGTGCTCTTGCATGATCGCCCACTCTCCTTTATCAACAGCATTGATCACTTGTATCCACGGCTGCATCAATGTGGCTGCCCGGGACCTTAGGCGGGACATTGCCCCTTGCTGGCGCCGAAAGGCATCTCTTTGATTCACCCCTGAGGGTAGTGGGCCATCCCTCGACCACGCTTCCCATTGCGCCGGTACGAAGGCGTGTCCTTTGCCGGTTGCCAGTGCCATATACAAGCCTTGGGGATCGAAGTCGTAATACAGACCCAGCTGATCAGATGGTTGTGCTTGTACCAGTCTCCGCGCGTGACGCACGTTCTCACGATGACCACGATAGACCAGTATGCAGTCCTTCCAGCCTTCTGGTAGCCGGATGTCCTGCCAGTGCGTCATCAGCCCCCCGTTTTCGATCATGACCAGTCGCTGTTTCGCCAGGGCATCGTAGTCCAGCGCGTTTACATGGACAGATAGTACGCTGCCAGGTGGCGTCCGGACGGGCTGGCCACTCACTTTCAGCTCTGTATTGCCGGCCGTGGCCATCACCAGCAGATCACCAAAGACCGAATCCGCCGCCAGCTTCTCATTCGACGTCTTCTGGGCCAATTCCACGCGACTGCCGGCCGTCGTATCAAACTGCGGATCCAGCCCCGTTATCTGCCGTCCGTACTCCCGCAGTCGCCACAGATCGTCCATCGTGAAATGAATCTCCCGGGCATCCAGAACGCCGGCGCCGGTTTCGTTGTGAATTCGAGTCCACACCTGGTTCCGCCGTGCCGTCTTGCGGCCGGACTGCAAGAGACGGCGAATCGCGCCAAACTCATCTGCTGACATCGGCCGCAGCCCTCAGAGTGATGTCGTAAACCAGTAAGTTATCAACGAACACTGGATCCGGTACCGAGTGATGTTGCACGTCAATCAGCTCCCGATCGCGAGTTGTGAGGGTTGATAAGCCGACTGAAAGGGTAGCCAGCCAATCTTCAGGCCCTATTTCCAGGTCACTTTCCTCCAACACATCCAGTGCCCTGATTTCTCCGATGCCAATGTCACCATCAAGGATATACTGGATCAAGTTCTCAACCATGGCTGATACCGGGTCTACAGGTTCCTCAACGACCACGCCATCCACATCGAACTGAACCGAATCCACCCGCAGGTTTGGCTTGGTTGCCCTGGGCGTATCCAGCGGTATCGCCCTGGCATGAGCGGCCAGCTCAATCAACGGTTCATCATCGATCGGGTCATAGACATCCGGCGATGCCATCATCCGGAACGGTGCCACCGTGTTCAACACGCTGGGGCAGGCCTCAAGGTCCAGATGATCGATAGAAGGCTCAAACCCAGGGTTATTAAGGAAATGCGCCTCAAAGCTGCCTATGAGCTTGTTCAGGCGCTGATCTTCCCGAAGCCTTACTAGCAGAAGCCGGAGCTGATTAAGGGCATAGGAGAGGTTCTTGCGGCCTTCCTCCAGCGTTGCGGGCAAATAGTTCAGAAGCAAGCGCCTCAGAAATGGATCGCTACCCGCATGTTCCGCCAGCTCCATGATATTGAATGAATCAAACAGGGCGATGAGGCGCCCCGCTCTTTCGATCACTCGTTCATTCTCGCGAATCCGCAACTCAAGATCGGTCACATAGGAAAAGCCACTGTTGATATGGCCTGCAAACGTGTCTGTGGCTGTACGTATATCCTCAATCAAGCCCGACAGCACGTCCTTAATGTCGTCTTCAAGACGTTCCTGGTCCGCCGTGGCCGCTTTCGCTTTGGCCTGACGATATTGCTCAAAGAGATCGACCAGTTCATCCCATAACTTGTCGACATGCTGGCTTGCCCAGCGACGGCGATCGGACTCTGAAATGTGCCCGAGCAACTGCACCAACACTTTTCGTAGCTGAGGCTCTTCGTCACCAATGCTCAGAATCAACCGGTGATGCTTGAGCGTGTCCAGTAGCCCCTGGTTCTCGGGGGTCTCGGGAATTCGATTCCCACGATTCAGGTGGGCCTCAAGAATCGCCTCGCTGTTGGCCGCCAGAACCTTTAGAGCCTTCTGTGCATCATTGAGCCTGGCCATCAGGTCAACCTCAGCTGATTGTCATCGTCTCCAGACTCAACAGGGATCCCCTCATGGGCCTGGATGAAGTCCATCACGTCATACAGCCATGACCATTTTCCGGTAGCCTGGTACTCGGCCCCGGAGCTGCCAAAACGCACCAGATAACCTTTGGCCACAAGAGATTCCATGATGCTGCGTATGCGACCCGGTACATCCTGCTTCTTGGTGGCAAACAATCGCTTCTCTGTGAGTGAGCGTAAGCGCTCTTCCAGCGATGGCACCCCCGAAATCTGCTCAATCAGCCTACCCTCTGTCAGCTTTTCCCCAGGTGACACCGGCCGATCACTGGTTTCAACGCTCATTACCAGGCGCAGAAACTGAACCAGAGCCTCAAGATGGTTCGCGACTTCACGGAATTGCTGGCGGACGCCCTCTTTCGCGTCAGGACTGTTCAAATCGTAGTAGGCGCACACCCATGCGTCCCGGCTGCCAGTTTGACGGACTACTCGATTGATCTGCTCCAGGAAGTCCCGCACACGCTGTTGATTGGACTCCTGCAGCAAGTACGTGTAGAGATCTTCGTATCGGTATTCGCAGATTACCTCGCCTGCCATCAACGCGGTCACTGTGCGCTCAAATAACGGGTTATTCAGCATTTCCGGACACCTCCGTTTCAGACAACTTATCCATGGCCCGGGCAAACACAGCTTTGGAGTCCGCACCTAGTGCGTCCTCCCGCTTTCCAAATATATTGATCTGGCCATCTTTGAGGCTGAGCTTGTTCTCGAAGAACTTTCGTAGCCAGTGATTGAGTCCTGGGCACGCAGAGATCATCGTTATGTTCTTCTCATCGAGCATGGTTGCCAGGCTGGAAATATTGTTCCCGGAGAGCGTTTCCAACTCATCGATCGGCCAGATGATTCTGGTATTGGTGTCCGGCGCCAGATAGCGAGTCATGCTGATAAAGACGATCATGATCGCCAAGTAAGACAGGCCTGTGGAGCTCGCGTGCTTGAGATCATTGTCCGAACGAATCTCTACGCGGCGACCGTTTTCAACCATAACCAACTTCATGTCCACCATGGATTCAATCTGATGATTGATCCTCGCACTGCGCAACGTGGTGACCACCTGATGAAAGTCTCTGATCAGATCGTCGCTGGGTATTTCTCCACGGTGCGACAGCATCCAGGTCCGCCAATTCTCCACAAAATTCTTCAGTGGAACCCAGCTTTCATCATCATGAATTCGCGGGTGCAAGACGACTTCAATCTCTCCGATCGCCTCTATGCGCTGGTCATCGTTGATCGCGCTTCTGAGTGTGTTGGAAACCCGCCGTACTTCACGGGATAGAAGCTGCAGCCCATCAAAGTAATCACGAAGCTCTCCCGCGGCGCTGGCGAATTGAGCGATAAGGGACATCCTAAGATGCGGCAGATCTTGCTCCAGCAGCAGCCTCAGATTGTCCACCTGGGCCAACTCAAACTCATCGGTGTACTGGTCTCCAGGGTTGGTCAGTTGGCTGATGCGATATTCCTTCAGCTTTCGCCACGCGGCATAGACCTGGGTGTTCTCATATGCGTTGATAACTGCAACCGAGTGCTTCATGGCCCTCAGAACTTCCATTCTGAGTTGATCCAGGTTTTTGTGTGCATCCTGCAGTTGCTCGGTTAACAGCCCCAGATTGCCCGGCATCTCATTAGCAAAGGCTACGGGCTCATCAAACTTGTCTCTGATTGCAATCGCAGCTTCGAGTTGGCGTCCAATGGAGCCCGCACGACCTCGATGATTAATGATCTGGCCGGTCAGGGCCTTTTTCGAGTCTTCAAATGCGGTTTTCCGCTCTTTTCGCTCCCGGTCATACGCAGAATATTCCTTCGTCTGTTTGTTGCAATCCGTCTGCAAACTATCCAGCTGCGACCACTCTCGGGTGCGCCAACTTCGGTAAACGAGAACATCTTCCCGGGACGACTCAATTCCGGTCACCTTCTCCCTCAGCGTATCCCGCTTGCTCCGCGCTTTGCGCACTTCTTCCGGATCTATACCCTCATCGCTCAGCCGTTGCTCGTATGCTTGCTTCAGACGCTCCAATCTCGCCTTGTGTTCTTCGAGGGCCTCTTCAAGCAGTCCCTGAGCATTCTCAATTTCCTCGGTAAAGGATGCCTGCTCGTCCGACCATTGCCCTAATAGCTCCAGTCGGCGTTTCTGGTATTGGGTGCCCAGCTCGTCAATGGTCTGTTGTGTATCCTCATCAAACCGCTTCAGTTGTTCTTGTGTCAGCTTGAGCTCTTCGACAATCTCATCCGTCCGGGTACTTATGGCGGCATCCACAGACGACCGAACAGAGGAAAGGTTGGTTCTAGCCCCTTGCAGCTGTCCTTCATGGATACCAATCAGGCTCTTCAAGCGCTCGCACTCACGCTCCCTCTCACTGAAGATATCATTGGCACGACCGGCGTAGTCTTCAGCGCGCTTCAGGTGCTGGCGGCTTTCAACGCGTTCGGCGTCTTTTGCCTGTAACTTGGCCTGAATCTCATCCTCAGAAAGTGCACTGTCCGGTACCGGCAGATCGGATAGCTGGATGTCCCAACCCATAATTGTGGTTGAACCAGGGTCGATCAGAACGGGCTGCAGTCCCGGTAGCTCCAGAAGCTCTGGATTAATGACTTTTGCCAAACCTTGAGACCATTCCGGATCTTCCCGCCTCAAGTGAGCAAGCCAGCTATCCGGGTCTGGAGTCAGCTGCCTCTGAAGGTGCTCAAATTCAAGCTCGATTTTTTCGCTGTTTGCTTGCGCTTGCTCAATCCGCTTGTGTGCCGTAGCCCGGTCATATCGGGCCTGCTCCAGCTTTTCCGAGGCGTCTGTATGCTCTGCGCGAACATCTTTCAGGATCCCTTCGCGCTCCGAAACGGCTTCTTCGGCCTCCAAGATCTGGTTTCGCTCTTCTTCGCTGGGGCTCGGATGGTCCCGCTGAATCTCCAGTCGGGCTATTTTCCTATCAATCTCGGCTCGCTTGGGGTGTCTGGATTCGCGATACTCCGACACTTCGCGCCCATGAGCCATTTCGAGCTTGGAAAGGGACTCCTTATGTGCGTGTTCAGCTTCCTGAAGCTTTCGCTCCAGAGTCTGCACCTTCAATTCCCGTTGCTTCTGATCATGCTCAAACTTGGCTTTGATCTCAGAGATTTGACGATCATGCTCCGACTCCAACGCCTGGAACTTCCCAGACAAGGCTTCATAATCTCTTTCCGCATCCGCCAATTGAGTCCGGTACTCCTGCAAATTCGTCAGTTGCAGGTCGAGCTCTGGTAAGCCCTGCTCTTCAAACTGGTCCCTCTGCTCGTAGAGCTTGTCTATATGCTTGTTCAGCTGATTGATCCGGTGAGAGTAATCCGCAATCAATTCGCCTAGCTCGGAATCTTTACTGTTAAAAGTCGCCTGCTCGCCCTCAAGTTTCTCTTGAAGCTCGTCAACCTGCCTCAGCAGATCCTTTCGGATCTCTTCTTCGCTCTCAATGGTGATACACAGCTTGGCAACCAACTTGACGGTTTGCTCTTTGAGCGCCTGCCGCTCTGCCTCTTTCAATAAGCAGTGACGAATTGTGGGTTCTTTTTCTGCGAAGGCCTTAATGCTGCGTATGTCGTTTACCAGGTCACGCTCATGAAGGATCGTTGGGCGCTTGTTCAGGTGAATATCGAACATCGTCTCGCAGATCATCGTTTTGAAGCTGGATAGCATGCGGTCCTTGTTCAGAACCACATGCGTCAAACGGTCGATGTGTTGGAGACTGGTCGTGGGACCACCAAGGCCATAGTCATTTGCGAGAGCCCGCAGACGCCGGACCTCGGATGGCTGGCGCTTTAAAAGCTTAGCATTCTGCTGAATGACCGCCCGATAATCTTTGATGATGTCGATAATCTGTGAAAACCGAATGCCCAGGTCTCTGAATGCCTGGAAGATCTCATCATTGGTCGAGCCCTTTGCCAGCAGCTCCCGAATAGAGGGGTCGAAGAATGTTTCGTTCAAGCCCCCCTCGACAAACCGGTAAATGAGCTTGCCAGACGGATGTCTCATCATTACAGAGCAGCAAAGACCTGTATGCCGGCGATACTCGAAAATAATCAATGACTGTAGGGTTGGCAGGAAATAATCAAGAAAGGAGTCTTTATCCGCAGCGCGGGTGACGATCCGCTCGGGCTCCTCGCCGTAGAAAGCTGGAATTAACTGGAGGACTGACGTTTTCCCGGCGCCATTAACGCCCCCAAGGTGTGTCCGATCAGAGCAAGGTATCTTTATTGTTCTGCCCGCAACCTGGCGAAAAGAATGGTGTAGAACGATATTCTCTAACCCATAATTCTGAATGGCATCTTCCACGTTGATCTTCCTGAGTTTCGTTGCTGTGTATGCAGGTTAACTGATCTCCCGTGGCATCGCGAAATCACGCGGTACCGTCGATAACCCGCGATCAAACACGGAAACTGAGGCCGAAGAGGATTCTGGGCAATCCAGAAGGCGTCTCCGGTGATCGGATGCTAGGTGTTACGAACAGCGGGTTGTAACGCTTACGCGCCCCATGGTTGCGGGCGCCTCCTGCCAACCGGCGCTCTGTTCGTAGAGAATAAATAGTCGAACGCGCCACGTGGTTGCGTTTACGTTCTCAACAGGCGTCCTTACGCCGGCTACAAACCGTGTATTGGATGTGTTCGCGCCACCCACAAAGATGACCGGGTAGGTGAAGATCTGCGGCGTTAGGCCTGCCGGGCAAACAGGTTTTGGCACAGTCGTATTGCTGGCCACCTCCGTCATGAACTGTGGGGACCGAGCAGCCAAGCGATAAGCTTCCTCCGCCAGAGTGTGAGTCTCGGAGAGCCAAGCATTACTGGATCGCAGATAGACATCATTAACGTTGGCACTGGCCTCGGGATCCTGGGGCGCCGAGTTTTCATTGCCAGCCTGATCCCGGGCAATCAAGGCCCAGGTAGATGAGTTGCTGACTACGGGCGCACTCATGGTTGAGTTGCCGTCCAGCCTCAGAAACACGGTGCCCTGGATCTGATTGTCTACCACCGCTCGGAGGTTGGCGCTGGTGATGTCTGAAGAATCCGGTAGTGCGTGGAACGCACTTACGTGTTGATATCCGAAGTAATCGAGCCGGCGATTAATTTCCTCGCTCAGCATGGCTGCCATCGTAACATCAGGTTGATTTGCCCCATCACGCACAATACCAAAGGAAATGTCTGCCCGGGGTGAACCTGTAAAGTTGAATGTCACCGTTGGTGCGGCCAAACCGAACGGGGTATTGAAGTTCGTTGGCACACTGCACGAGAGCAGGGCCTCATCAGGCGGGAGTGGTCCACCACAGGCAGTTGACTTGAGCCAGTTCGTACCTGTTCGGCTGGCAAATGCTGGCGCCGTTGTGCCCTGCTGCGCCATGAACGATGCAACGCCATTGACGTATGCTGCCATCCATTGACCGTAGAGATTAGCTACTTTGCTATCACTGTCTGCCTTTAAGTAAAAAGCCAACCCTGCAATGATGCCAGCTGCAGCGACGCCAGCCATGGCAACTTCAAAGAGCAGGTAACCTTTTTGGCGCTTGATAGGCTTCATTAACATAGGGGGGCACCCATCCGAATTTTGTTGGACTGATACTGGATCTGTTCTTTGAGTGTTGTGGCATCACCATCCCGGATGGCAGAGCTCACTTGGGAATCCTGATTTACCCACAACGAACGAAAAACTATCTTGGACTGCTCGCCCGGCCTTCTTGCTTGATGCACAATCAGACGCAGGCTCATTGAAAGAATCTGCCTGGCAACTCCGCGATCTCTTTCTGAGCTCATGCCGATTAGGCGATCGATGGTTCCAATAATGCTGTTGGAATGAATTGTCGCGATCACCAATAAGCCGTTCATTGCAGCCCGTATACACTGATCGGCAGTTTCCTTATCTCGAACTTCGCCAACCATGAGAATGCCGTAAGCTCCGGCCGGATAACATCGCATGACATTGCGCATGGCCTGAGCAAAGCCACCTTGAGTGACCGATTTTTGCCAACAGATACCGTGACGGTCACCGTGCTGACCTTCCATATCGTATTCGGAAGGGTCTTCAATGGCCCAGGCGACCCCGCCAAAGCTATGGAGCCGGCTCACGACGGCGCTGGAGGTCGTCGTTGTCTTCCCGACTCCGGTAGCTCCTGACACCAGTACCAGGCCTCCCGAACAGAGTGATTCCGACATCAGCTGACGGATTATGTGGTGAGGAACTCGGCCGGGAGTTAACGGCTGCGCCGCGCCACAATTCCGAAGAAAATACTGGGTACCCGAGTGGGTGCTTTCTCTTCGGACTCGAAACGATCTGCCAAGCGCGGATATCCTGAACTCATCCTCGCCAAGTCTCTTATAGGCCTCATTGCACGCAGATCGAAGATGGTTCACCGTTTGCGACTCCACAACGGATTCACCATTTGGGTATGCAATCGCAGGCTTGTCGGAATCGGCAGGAATCGTCCAATCCGAAACGTGAGCAAACCGTTGTTCTGATAAGGCTGTGGCAGGAGTCACGACAGGAGTGCCTCAGGTGAGAACCAAAGGGCTCTTAATTCAAGAGCCCTCCCGGTCATACATCAAGAGTTCTTGTGGAACAGGAAATCCACAGTATTCGTGGTTCCGGAGCATGCAGTACCAGCAGCCGCCACGTTAATCGCCTGGCCGTCCTGTTGGATTACAGTCGTACCGACCCGGATACGGTTGGCGGCAATTGCGGTAGTAGACAGAGTTACACACTCGTCTTCAGGAACATTTGGCCAGGAAACCAGGAAAGCGCGGTTTGCAACACCGTTCAGGTCTGCAGCTGGAGCAATGGTTACCGTGCCGTTCCAGGTGTTTAGAACTGTCGTCCCGTTAACCATTTGGTCCGGGAAAACCCCAAGGTTAATGGCAACGGTATTGGTCAACCCAGAAAAATTATTAGCACGCTGATACTTCATACGAAGATCTTGGCCAATCGACTCTACCAGGCGTGCCTGATCTTGTGCGGAGTTACTAGAGTTCAGATATGCGGCAGTAGCAGCAATCGTGCCCAGGACCGCAGCAATAATGGCCAAACCGATCAGCAGTTCTGTGAGAACAAAACCGCCAGCTTTACGTGTGGATTTCAGAACTTTCATTGAGCTTTCCTCGTTACTGTAGAACAACAGGGCCTATTCTATAACAGAGAGTTGGCCAGATTTGGGCTTGGACACAGTCAGATTGCCAGGTACTACCCTTTCAAAGAGCCTGTGATTGAATACATCGTGACTACCGTTGCACCGATGACCACGCCAACCGTCAATAGCATTAAGAGGTTGAGCAGCTTTGACAGTCCATTAATGCTGCGCATTGCCTCATTCCGGGCATCCTCCGCGATTTCCTCCATTTTCTTGGCGAACTCCTTAATGCTGCCTTGACCGTAGATCTCCAGCTTTACCATGATCCATGGGGTAAATAGCGGAACACCCATAGCGCGACCAGGCCCCTTTGCGGCTTCACCAGTTCGCATATTGCCTATTATCTTCCGAACATTGGCCTTCATGTAGGCCGATTTAGATCCCCCAAGAATGCGCTCCAACGCATCCTTAGTTGTGTCTCCGGCCAAGATTAAGCTCGCCATGGTGGTCAGCAGGCTGGCGCCAGTAATGCGACGGATAACGTTGAAAGGGGGC
Source organism: Marinobacter sp. MBR-105 (assembly GCF_053628895.1). NCBI lineage: Bacteria > Pseudomonadati > Pseudomonadota > Gammaproteobacteria > Pseudomonadales > Marinobacteraceae > Marinobacter > Marinobacter sp. MBR-105. The sequence goes on from NZ_JBRJHG010000005.1 coordinate 39,022, forward strand.
AATAGATCGACAAACTGACGGCTCTCCCCGATCACCTTCCGGTTGGCAAGGGTGATCAGAACTCCCAGCAGGATCAACGTGCCCAAAGCCATGGGGAACCAGGTTCCTACATTGGATGTCCACCAGTAGACCGTTTGCTGGCCAGGCGTCCATTCCACCACTGGCTTGAGCATCGCCAAAGTTGGAAACAGGTTGTTTCCAATCCAGTTCATGGCCACGACAACAACCACAAAGAGCCCAGTTGGATACAGCAGACCCTTTATCAAGGTGCTCCTCATTTCTGCTTCACTCTTGGCCTGTCCTATTGCAGCATTCAGGCCGTCTTTAAGGTTACCCCGATCGCCCGCCAGCAGAAGCATAGCTTCGCTATCCGGTATCCTTCCTGCGAGCGCCTCATGCAGCGTCTTACCTTCTCGCAGACTACTGGCCACATAGCGGTACAACCCTGCTGCTTTCCTTAATTTGCGCTTACCAAGCGGTGCTTTATTTGCCTGCTCATTCAGCACCTCGGCAACTTTGAGTGAAGCTTCCTGAAGACTCCCCGCGTTCGCCAGAAGGGTCACCATAAAACTGTAAAAATCCACCCGTTCATTGACGGGTATTTTTGCCTTGTTGGGATCAACAATGTCCTTGAAGCTCACGCTGTAGCGCCCTCACCAGTTAGTTCAAGATGGGAATGGATGGGATTTCCCCGGAATTCTCAGCAACAAAGCCATCATCATCGTCCTCGGTGCCTTTGCTTTCAGTAAACAACTCCGGCATTTCGTCCTCATCCATGATTCCGTCTTTGAGGATGTCCTGCATGTTGAGCATGCCGAAGTAGTTCTCAACATCGCGTGGATCGATCTCCCCGCGCAGCATTTTCGCGATGGCGTGATCCAATGCTGTGAAACCAACAACACGCTCGTTGTAGTCCTTTTTAGCGGCCTTCTCTGTCTGTCCGCTTTTACGCCAATGCATTAAGGCTTCTGTCAATTCCAGCTTGGCGAAATGTTTCCGCATCACCAAATCTGGTGCGATCACTTCAGCACAAATCGTCATACCAGAGACACCTTCGGGGTACTCGGTACTCTGCCCCCTTACGCATATATTAGCCTTTGTGATATCTGGACAGACGTGCGAAAGCCGGTTAACTAGGTCACGATCAAGGTGGTCGTACATGTTTTCTGGTGTCAATCTGATCTTGCTTTTATCATCCAGCTTCGGCAGCAGCATCTGAAACACCAGGGCATTGATCAGACTGGGACTGCCAATCGTTTGCGCTGGCACCTGCAGGACAGGACTGGCAAGACGTTCCACGATTTCAATGCCGCTCTGGGCGTGGACCGTCGTAAGCAGTGTATGGCCCGTTTGAACGCCTGAAACTGCTGCTTGAGCAGAGTATTTGTCTCGGATCTCACCCACCATCAAGATATCTGGATCTCGGCGCAGGGTGCTTTTGATCGCCTCCGCAAATTCCTGTGGATTTTCACTGTTATCACTCACGGACGTTTGGAAAGCTGGCAGTTCACGCTCAATAGGGCTTTCAACTGTCAGAATGTTTACATCGTCATTCCTGTTAAGCCACTTGATGATTGCTGCTAGCGTTGTCGATTTACCAGAGCCTGTTGGCCCCGACAAAATGACCAGTCCTGATGCTTTTGATGCTCCCGCCTGTAGCAGTCGCGTTTGGGCGCGAGTAAATCCCAGCTTCTCCAGATCAATAAGCTCTTTCACTTCTCGCTTATCGTTTGCCAGTATCCGGATACACGCATGATAGGCACCATCATCGCCTGGGGCATGCTCATAACGGCAGTCCAGTTTTACATGATGGTTATAATCAACCTTGAGGCGGCGTCTCTGCATGACGGTCTTTTGCCAGTAAGCTTCCTTGCCTCCAACCCCACGGGAGCTGAAGCCTACCGAGATAATGCGGTCGGCCTTATCTATCTTCCATTCGGTATGATCTCGAAGAGCCCCATAGATACGAAACCTTACCCGGCAGTTGTCATGCCCTCTGAAGAAGTGGACATCGACAGCTTTTGATTCGTAGGCCTTCTTCAGAAGCTCATCAAACTCTTTTTCAAAAGCGGTCTGATCTTCTTCCTTGGTCTGATCGCTCGCATCCGTTTCGGAGAAAAGCGAGATGATATCTTCTGACACATGGACAATGGTTGGGCGACTACTCTTTCCTTCCTCGCCAGAATCCGCATAAGCCTCTCGAACATCCTTGTTCAATTGGGTAAATGCATTGACATGGGCGCTTTTGGCGGCCGCACTGATGAGAATAAGTGGATTGCCTGATCGATCTTCAGCAACCATCATGTGTTTTGATGCTGCGCCTGACACAAAGTCTGATTGCTTTAACCGGTTGGTATTCTGCCTGGTCAGTGTCCCATACCGTTCTTCCAGTTCGATCCGGGTTGTTATTTGATGATTGGCGGAATACTGAGCATTCTTCTGAATCTGCAATGCTTGTCTGAGCTGCTCGCTCGTGATCACATTGTTGTAAACCAATATGTCACCCAGTTTCGGGACTGACTTACCCGCACTGCGCTGCTTTTCCTGGACTTTGATTGCCTGTTCCAGAACCGACTGCTTAATCCAGCCTTTCTCCAGGAGAATAGAGCCTATCGTGCGGCGATTCGGGTTCTGATCAATGCTCATTTCGCTACCTTGTTATCGATCAAGTATCAGGCGCCAGCTGCTTCGGTTGCGGTTGGAATCAGCTTTTCTTCACCGTTTGAGACGTGCTCCACCAAGACGCCATTTAAGCGAATATCCTTGATTTCCCAATTACCGACTTTCCTTCCAACGCGAATCGGAAGGTTGCCGGACGGGAGGGTTAGAGTTGCTCGCATTTCCTTGGCTGTGTCGCGAAACACAGAGCTCACCACTGCATTATCCAAAGCCGCATCAAGCCGCTCTTGCCTCCGGCGTTCTTCATCTTCGGTTGATGGGCCGGTTGTGGCCATAGGATTGAGAAACTCCGGCATGCCCGGATACATGGATGTGGAGTCCAGCTCACCATCTGGGTTCTCTTGCTCTTTCCCAACATTCTCAATCTTGTTTTCGAGCTCCTTCTGTTCCAGCTGGAGCTTTAGCTTCTGGACTGTGCGTTCAAGAGATTCGATCTCATTCTTCTGACTCAGAAGATCCTCAACCGTGACCGCTCGGCTTTCTGCCTGGGCCGGCAAGCCCGTAGTTACAGTCGCCGCCAAAGTAAATGCCACCGCAATGTGTTTGTTCATTCGGATTCTCCCACTGAAATGAACCGACCTTCGATTTCCGTAACGTTTTCAGACCAGTTAAAGCTGACGGCATCCATTATCAGCGGCTTTTGGTCATAGATTTTCTTCACAACAAGTTCCGAGATGTCTGAACGGATTTGAAGCGTAAATGCCCCGATACCAAACAGTTCTTCTGCCGTTAGCGCTTCACGGCCGGGGAACGCCACCGGCTGCGGCTCCCCTGTGCGATAAGCAATATCACCCGGGAAAGCTCTTGCCATGCTCATAAAGCTATCCAGCAATCCGCGTTGATCGCTTTGCGTGAGTTTCCAGTTGCTCACAGCCGGGTATTCCGAAAGGGGGTGCGCCTGAACAATCGACACACAACTGGCGGACTCACCTAGCGCGCCCACAATTATTGTTGCGCATGCCTCAGCTCCGGCTCGTTCCAGAACTGCTGGGGGGGTGAGGTCCGTATTGGTGTACTCTGAGATGCAGGCTGAACTGTCACAGGATGTTGAAGTAAGCTGCCATCCACCCGCTTTCGCCGGAAGCGCTCCTACCGGCCCGTCCAGCAAGTATGCAAGGTGTGTTCTCAGTTCAGTCGCCGCCATCAACTCGGCTTCTTTCGCGGCCAGCTGAGACCGCGCAATTTCTTGCTGCTGTGCCAGAATCTCTTCAGGTGTCATTTGAGGGCGCTTAGGTTCTTCCTTGCCCGTGAACATAAAGACACTTCCAGCGCCCACCACAATGGTTGTAATGCCGGCCATCAAGATCCACACAAAACCCTTAGAGCTGCGCTTGCGAAGTATGGTTGCTTGTGGCGCCAGCGTTTCGTCTAGGTAATGCGCGACAGAGTCTGTCGGCGCGCCCAGATCCTCTGTATCGGCCGCATTACCGATAATCCGAATGCCATCGCCACCAAAGAGCTCTCGGTGATCTCGAACCAGCGGCTGGATATCATTGAATTCGCCAACGACATCCGTTCCCGTGATCACTTGACCATTGTTGATAGCGCAGAACCAATAACGCTCTGCTTCTTCCTCTGATTCACCTGGCAGACGTTCAATGGCAACAATGTGCCCTTCCTTTAGCGATAATGCTAAAAGACCCGCAAGGGACACCTTCGCTTGATTTCCGGTAAGTTCCGCAGAATCACGAGAAATGGCGCCATAGTTGATGACGCTCTCGCCAGATTGTGGATCGTTTACCTGAAAGAATGTTGTTAGAAGCCCTTCAGATCGCAGGGCTTTCCTTTGTTTCTTCCACTCTGCTGGCGTGGTGGTGTTCCAGTCGAGACCAGTAACCGCCAGCGCGTCACCCGAAATCTCAAGACTCATCGCTTATACGCCCCATCCTGAATGTGCGGAGTCACCATAACCAGCAGAATCTGGCTCGATTTGTTAGCCGACTTGCCGCCACCGAGGCCCCAGAACCCAGATGACCCGGCGCCGCGTTCTTCATTGGAGGATTTGTCCGAATTAAAGGCGGCAATCACCCAGGTTTCACCGGATTTGAGCCAGGCCCGCTGAACAACCGCGTTACGATCTCGCGTAGGTGTCTGCACGATAGTCGTATCAAAATTCACCAATTGAAGATTGCCGCTCAGCTCCATCGCCACCTGTAGCTGAATTGAGTTTTTGTTAACCACGCGAGGAATCAGTGTTGCGTCAAAACCGGTTTGGATCGTATCGGTTTCAACTTCGCTCACTATATTCTCTGCCTCGGCCGCTCCCGCTTGCTGCGAGATTGACTTGATGTATCCATTCTCCGTCAGCACTTTCAGTGCAGCCGGCTGATTACTGACGGTTGTTACTGCCTGGTCATTTGTTTCCGTCGCTTGCGCCTTGGTCGCAAGAAGCTGCAGTGCCAGTGACGCCCCATTTGACGATCGGATAACGTTCAGATTCGTAGCTGACGCCCCAACGGGAATGCCTGGAGCATTTAGTCCAATGTCAAAGTTTCCACCATTGACGGCGTTGAGGATTTCTCGCCATGCCAGGTTAAACTCATTGGTATCTTCCATAGTCACCGACGCAGTTTTGATTTCCAGATACACTTGGCGCCCGTATATATCGTTAATCCGCTCTATATACTCTCCGACGCGACGGACTGCATCTGGCGTGTCTTTGACCACCACATTACCGGTAGACTTCACTACCGTTGACTTGCCCCACGGACTCAGAAGCGCCTCAATGCCCTGGGCAACCTCATCCCAAGTACCACCCTCAAACTGGAACTCTGACTGTTGGGTGATTACCGCGTCGTCACTCTCGCCTGAGCCACCGGTACCCACATCCGTTTTTGACTCACCCGGAAAAAACACTTGGAAAGTTTCGGTGGTCAGTCGATAAAAGGTCACTCGATTGCGAGTTTTGTCGTATTCCCAAGAGATTCCGAGTTGGGCGCTGATTGAATCAAACGCTTCAGTAACCGGTCCATCTACTTCAACGGAAATACGTTTGCTCAGAACCTCTTCGGGCCCCGAGCTCACTCCACCAACAGCACTGTTCGTGAGAATGCTGAGGGCGCTACCGCCTGCGGAGTCCGTGGCCGTTTGGCTTGCACCACTCCCGCTAGCGGTATCTTCTGTATCAAGCTGATAGAGATCCGGAGCAAGGTGAACGCCTACCCCTGCGAGCTTGGTTAACCGAGGTGCGATCGCGGCTAATGTTTTATTGAATTCGCCGATCGTAATCCATTTGTCTTCAAGCTCAGGGTATCGAGCCAACTCAACAACCTCACTGCCGACGATCCAGGGGGTTGAAGCGTGAAATGAGCGCCCTTTACCCTGTTCCGCTCTTGCCTCCTGAAGCGTCCGCATCAATTGTGCGTATCGCTCTTCCGATTTTGGGTCTGGCGTCGCATCGGTATTAGGGAAAAACGTTGAGCAGGCTGACAAGGCCGTGCTTGCCAAAACCAAAGCGGCTACTTTTTGGATTGCTTTTTTCATCTGTGTCGCGCTCCGCTGATCACCGGTTCTGGTTGGCAATGAAAACCCGAAGCACGCCGTTGTTATGCAACTGTGCATCGAATTTGCTTTGTGTCTTCACAATATCGAAGAACTGTTTGGTTGCTTCTGTGAAGGTGTCCCGGAAAGTCATCGAGGCGGCAAACTCAATGTCTCCATCCTCTGGCTCTGGTTGCCAAACCAACGTATAGCCAACCATACGAGTCCAGCGATCCATTGCTGCGCGCATTTTTTCGCCTTTGCGAATCTCATACTCAGCGACTTCGTTAACCGTGAGAGATGGGACATCCTTGAGGATTCCGCCACCAATGCCGCTTGCAGTAGTCGCGTGTACCGGAAAGCTCCCATTAACCTTTTCTACGGGTCCGTTAGCGGTGGCTTGAGAGGCCGCAAGAAGTGCAGCACTGGCGATCAAAAAACGTGAGAATTTACGTGTCATCGTGGGCACTCCATGGAACGGCTAACAATGGCTACAACCTGATCCTGATAGAGACAGATTCGGCCGTTAAACGAATTCGCAGCCTGTTTGAGCACATCAATCGGCTCACCTCGCCAGGTCTGCCTTTCATCAACAGTCAACGTTGGCATCAACCAATACATTTGCGGGTACCCGAGCATCAGGCTAAGGTCACGCATGACGCTTTCGCCATCATCACCTTGGTTTACTGAGAACGTGGCCGCAGTCATTGGCTTGCTCGCTACAGGGGAACTGTTCGGTTTACCGCCCGCTTGCTTGTCGTCGAGAACGACTTCCTGGCCGGCATTACCTGATGCATGCATTGGTCGGTCAAACAGGAGCTTCCGGCCGTTCTGAATAAAAATCTCTCGCTTGGCGTGGTCTACATGGAAACGAAGGCCGTGCCTCTCGCCCAGATTTCGGAGCACATCAATCCAGTCGCCTCGCTTAATGTCCCAGCGCACCTCAAGACGACCATCTGCCGTCAGATCCCGGGATCGCAACACGACCCAGTTATTCGGAACCAACAAAGTCAAGGCATCCTCAAGCGGCATCGGGTCACCGTATGTTGGTGCCTCAGCAATGTGCCCTCTGGAACCGTACTCAACGATTGCACTGTAGGTATGGTCTACCCACACCATGTATTCAGCCTGATCGAACAGCGGGGAAGGTGTTGCAATTTCTTCGGGCTCTGGCGCTTCGAGCAAAAACGCAGCTTGCACCCCTGCCGGCGCACTCACGGCGGCCACCAAGGCAAGACTAAGGCTGCATGCTGCAGCCAATTTTCTGCCCCGAAAGCGACTTTCAAGTTTCGGTTTGGGCTTACCCATTGATTTCTCCAGATGTTCACAGACCAAATTCAGGCTTTATTTCGCATATCATACAACATGTGATAGTTAAAAATTTTGGTTGGACACGCTTCTATGCCTCACACACTGGTCATCGTTGAATCGCCAGCGAAAGCAAAAAAAATCGGTCAACTGCTCGGCGGTGATTACACCGTAAAGGCGTCAGTTGGACACATTCGCGATCTGCCCGAGAAATCGCTTGGTGTAGATCTCGACTCGATGAAGCCTCACTACGAGGTTTCCCCTGGGAAAAAGGAAACCGTAAATAGTCTGAAGCGGCTAGCAAAGATTCACAGACAAATTCTTCTTGCAACCGACCTTGATCGTGAAGGGGAGGCTATTGCCTGGCATCTAAAGGTTACTCTCGGGCTGCAGCCAGGCACCTATAAACGGGTGGTTTACGGCGAGATAACCAGATCCGCACTGCTTGAAGCTCTGAGTCAGCCAAGGGACATCGATATGAATCGAGTCTCTGCGCAAGAAGCTCGACGCGTTCTCGATCGTCTCATTGGCTATGTGGTCTCACCAGCCCTTTCTCAGCAGGCCGGTAAAGCCCTAAGTGCCGGCCGTGTCCAATCTGTAGCCGTACGTTTTGTCGTTGAGCGCGAACGGCAAATCCAGAACTTCAAGCCAGAACCCTTCTATGGGCTGGTGATGACACTCTCCGATCACAAGGCCGTCAAGGCCGCACTTCATCTCAAACCCTGGGCCGAGGATGAGAAACATATCTGGGATAGAAGCTATGCAGAGAGTTTCTGTGGTCCCCAGTCGGCCACTCTTGCAAAAGTAGAGACAAAACCAAAGGTAGTTAAGCCGCGAGCCCCGCTGACTACCGTAGAAATGCAGAGTGCCGGTGGCAAGATTTTTGGACTGTCCTCAGACGCCATCATGAAGGCTGCGCAGTCCCTGTTTGAGAAAGGCCATATCACCTACCATCGCACCGATAACCCAAACCTTTCTGACGAGGGCTTCGAGAAGATACAGTCCTATTTATCCTCTCAGGGGTTGCCCTACTCCACAACAAAACCTTCGTTTCCCTCCAAAGCAGATGCTCAAGAAGCACACGAAGCTATCCGGCCTACCGATATTGCAATCGAAACCGTTGGCGACTCCGAGGTGGAGCGTCAAGTCTATTCGCTCATCCGAGAGCGCGCCCTGCTCATGGCCATGCCCCCCGGTCAGGACGATGTAACGATGATGGTTTTTCAATCCTCCAAAAAACTCAAAGCGCTCTCTGGGCAGCTAGCTCACCCAGCTTATATCGCCAATGGAAAGGTAGTCCGGGAGCTTGGTTGGCGCGCCCACGCTAAAGTCGAGCCTATCAAGGCCGAGGACTCCCTGCTGCCGGCCCTTACGCCTGGAGCGCAGTTTCAAGCGCACGTCGATATCGAAAACAAGAAAACCCAGCCACCGGGCCGCTATACTGAAGGCAGTCTGATTAAAACCCTCGAGGCCGCCGGTATTGGTCGCCCCAGCACCTACTCCGCCATCATCAAAAATATCACCGGGCGTGGGTATATCAGGCCTTTGCCGGTCAAAGGCAAAAAGAAAGAAGCTCAGTTTGAGCCCGGAGACCTTGGCTATTACGTTGTGGATGCCCTAACAGGCATGGGGTTCATGAACTACAAATACACCCAGCAGGTAGAGGCGTCTTTCGACAAAATTGCAAAGGGGCAAATGGGCTACGTCAATATCGTGCGACCTGTATACCAAAAGTTGGAGGCGGATCTCGCCACGCACCTTTCCGGTAAGTCTCTGGTGAAAACTGCCGACTGCCCACTCTGCAGCAAACCATTGGTACAAAAATCTAAAAGAGGGAAAGCATCCTCTATGTTCTGGGTCCACAAGTCAGACGCTGACGGTGAATCCTGTATCACATTTGTGCCTGATCAAAACGGGGTCCCAGTCAAGCCTGCACCGAAGGTATCAGCTCAGTGCCCGGGGTGTGGTAATGAAGTGCACCAGAAGTCAAAAAACAGCAACGTGTTTTGGGTACACGCTGACAGATCAGAGGCTACTGCGTGCGGGATAACGTTTTTGAACGACGTGGACGGAGCCCCATCCTTACCAGAAAAGCCCAAAAGCTCAACATGCTTGCAATGTGGGGAAACCATTGTCCGAAAATACAGCCGGAAGAACTCCAGTTGGTTTTGGGTGCATCAAACAGATGATCCCTCTTGTGGTAACAAATACATCGACGACAAGGACGGAGTTCCAGTCTTTACCGCAACTGCATAGGCGCTGTGCTTAAAAACCTTTCCTGTAAGGGGAGAAGGTGTTGTAGCTCTGCAATACTTGCGTCTGGGCAATGCCATGTCCAGCGTTGCGAGGGGAGTCGTGCGGGCCTTTGGCCCTTGCCGCGGCCTGCGGCCTTTCTTCACGGCCAGGCAAAGCCTGACCGTTCAGTATCGACTCAGCCAAAGGCTTCGTCTTTCATGTGGGTGAGTCAGAGGGCACAAAAAAGCCCGGACATTGCCGGGCAAAGGTGAGAAAGCTCATGGAGCTTTCTTCTGGGATTGGGGTCAGCCAATCATTTCTCGGGGCTCAGAGGCCGATGTAGTCATTCGGGTTGACGTTCAGGGCCGCTTCAACATCCAGGATACCAACACCGTGCAGTTTCGGATCATAACCAGCGAAGTTGGAGTCGGCGGTGTCCAGAAGGATCTGGAGAACCGCTGCACTGGATAGTCCTGAGAACTTGGCTTTTACGCCACCGGCCGCTGCTGTAACCAGAGGGGCAGCGAATGAGGTACCGCTGGCGGTTGTGTAGTCAGCGTTGTCCTTGTGATCTGCTACGTCCAGGCCAACCCCCGGGGCAGCAATGAAACGCTGTTGAATCTTGGGCTCCGCACCAGGGACGTTGGAGAACGAGGCGACCTGTTTGTTGTCGTCAATCGCTACAACCAGAATAAAGTCATTGCGCAACGTATCGTTGTGATATGGCACCAGGTCTAGCTCATTACGATCGTATTTCAGCGCATAGCAGCGCTCGTAGGCAAAACCAGTCGCCGCGTTCATTTCTTCATCCGTACAGGCTGGCGTGCTACTGGCATAAATCTCTGAATAATCCAGAGCAAGGTTTCCGGCTGCAGCAATTACACCAACTCCAGACCCTTCGATTGCGGAGTATACGTCCGCCTGTAGGCCCCCATCCTGGGTCGCCTTGAAGTACGTTGCCGCACCTTCCATGGACATGTTCAAGAAGTCCACGGCATTGGTTGCTGCCATTTCAGTGGTGGCCATGATGCTTGCCAAGTTGTCGGGCAACCGGCCGATTGGGTCAAATGTGCCGCCATCGACGGAGCCAGAATAGACCACGTCAAGCGCAAGCAAAGTCCCATCTGTCAGCAATCCCACGTCTTTACCAAAGATCAGAGAGGCAACGTACGTCCCATGTGACGCCTCAGCATAGTCCCGGTTGGCATCATAGTCCGGGTAGTGGTCGTCGCTCAGGTTAGCTTGAAGCTCGTAATTCAGATTGTTGGAGCCATCCAGCAGCAGTTCACTGGAGAATGATGCGCTGCGGCCGTCAATGGCTGTGCTTTCAAACTCAGTGTGGTCTGTATTGACCCCCGCATCGGCTACAGCAATCACTACGTTGGTGGCCGATAGAGCATTTGATGCATTGATGAGTGCTTTGGCGTCTTCGTTGGGCGCTTTCTCAACCTCAGGTGTTACAGGAGGCTTTACGGTAGTGTCATCGGTGCCGCCGCCACCGCCACCGCCACATCCGGACAGCGCGAAAGCAGAAACAAGTGCGGCCAAAGTTAGTTTTTTGAATGTCATTTTTGATCTCCCAGAAGTTATCTCACACCTATAAGTATACGCCGATTATCATAATGTGCAATATATTTTTAACTATTAAGTTCGGTGACTACCATTTGGTCAGCGCTTAGTATCGCCATGTAGTCTTGTTCGCCAATTTTCTTTTGTAACAAGGTGTCGTGATGATTGGCTCCGACACGTCGCCAAGTAATGCCTTCGCAGACGATAATCGCTGGCATTTCGTTTGGAGAGGGGGTTCCTATGTGTACCTTGCCATGCCCAGCCCCAATTAGCTTACATCCTCGCTCACGTAGGAGGTTCGCTGCTTTTAGAGCGCCGACAAGACCAACGTTAATGCTCCACTGGCCTGATCGCGGGCAAGCCGTTGCCATACCATAGATCGCTTCAAGAGCCACACCCCAGGCAACGCTCAGTGAACTATATGTCGGGGTAGCCCATTGTGGGCGCATCCATATACTGTCTGCCATCTGCAGTTCTTTGATATCCAGGTGATCGCCCGCGCTGGCAAGTAGCTTGCATTCATGATGAGAGAATCTTTGGCACCCTCTGCCCCATTCATTCAAGGAGCCTTGCTTCAGGCGCGCATTTCCTTTGACCGAAAAGGGTACACCAAGCCCTTGAACCCATTCCCATCGTTCCTGGACATCACCATGCATTACGGCTGCGTCAAGGGAAATCACCCGTCCCTGGGGAATACCGGTGTTAAGGATCTGCTGAAACCAATCGTTTCGGTCGACCTGAAAGGTAACTATCGTCTCACCCGGATTGAGGGAGTCGAGCTTCAGATAGCGAGTGCTATTCAGTCCACATGTCAGTGGGCAAGGAGCGGGAGTATTGACGCTGGAAGACTGAAAGCTATCCAGCCGGACGACATTCTCAGCACAAACACTATTTGTTTGGAACGGAGTCAGCTTCGCGGCAATGTGCATGGCTGATGTATAGATATCGGAAAGTAAGGACGCCTGTTTGGCTGGTGTCTCGCGTGAGATTCCGAGCTCTTGACCGAGCTGTTGGGGGGTTGTTCCAAAGAATCTGGCGGACTTGATGCCGGGGGTCATCGGAGTTTTGCTTGAATAAGCAACCTGAAGCCCCTGGTTCGATGCATCCTTGGCGTCCACCACAATGCATACCCTATTCGCCATTGCCGGTTGGCCTATGCCGCTACAGATTGGTGCTTCTTGAATTTGGCAAGAATGCTTGCCGCTTTAATCCGAAACAGTGAACTGTCTGGGGTTTCAGAACCCCAATGAATTATAGCTTCCCGGAATGCTGGTACCGATGGAAGAAATCGCAGGTTGCATCCGAACAGCTCCATGTATTGCTTCTTTTGCTTTGGCTGCATCATTTGAAGGCTCTTTAGCCATTGAGCCTGGTCCCAATTCGCAACTTCACCCTCCAGTCCAAGAGCGCTGACCATAAGTTCACCGTTGCGCAGACTGTTCAGAACATCCAGGACACTATTGGCAAACTGTTTTGACTCTGATTCGTCTGCGCTCTGCTCTTGAATCACGGCACCTATTCTGAAGAGGCTGATAATTTCTGCTTGGGAAAACCAAGGCGCAAATATCAGATCGCCCTTTTTATGTTTTATTGCCAGGTCAACGTGTCGCGACCAGTAGTAAAGCTCATCAACGACTCGGAGATTTCCGGACTTTCTGGCATCCGGTCCTTGCAGTCTCGGGTCACGAAACTCTAACAGCATAAACCCGGAGGCCGAACGATTCATTTGACCTCCAAAGCTCTGAAACCCGCTGATCTCACACTTGTATTTTCTGTGTTTGATCAGAGGCGCAGCCTGCAGGGCAAAGCGTTCCACGCCCATCACTTCTGGCAGCAAGGCCTGCTCTTGCGGGTGTGAGAAAAAGCGTGGACGCTGCATCGGCTGACCTCTTGCCTCCCGACAGGAATTACGACTGCTCAAGCAGGCCGTTGACGGTACTGGTGGGATCGGCACCAGACACGGAGGAACCCAGTGCAATAACCAGGGGAATCAGCAAAACGCAAACAACGCCGCCCAAAATGAACCATGTCTGGTAGCTGAGTGGTTCGCGGTTCTTTTTCGCAAATACCGCGCTAATGACACCAAACCCACTAAGGGCGATGCCAAATGCCCCCAGGATGATGACGATCCAGCCTACGATGATCGACACCTCGCTCCCAATATTGGCTACCCAGTCACTAATCTTCGCATGTGCCATATTCGGTATAAAAAGAAACGGAAAGACAGCAAAGAGAAATGGCAGAATTTTCTTCTCTACAGTGTTGTCCAGACGCGCTTTAATTTTTTTCATCGGTACTACTCTCACTATGCAGGTTTTGATTAAGAATTTGGCAGATTCAAGCTGCTTGAGAACTGGCCAGCCTGCCCACTAGCCGTCTCGAACATGTCGTCCATGAAAAACTGGAACATACACAAGAAGGTTGCCGCGATGAGGCGCGCAGAACCTGCCCGAAAAAGCTGGTATCCATTCTCCTGTGGGTTGCCCATCCGAGCGAATGCCATCATTGATCGCAGCGCCGATATCCATCCAACAATCACCAGGAATGCGACAATGATCAAAAGGCCTGCCGCTACCGGGTCACCCTGCTGCCCTTGAGCAGCATCCACGTAGCTAGTTGCCAGTCCTTCATGGATTCGTATGTGGCGCTCACCGAAGATCGACTCTGAGATCGCCTTCATCAGCAGCACCAACTGTATTGTCGCGGGACCAACGCAGAACTTAATTACGATCCCCAGCCCCGTCGCGTTGCTGCCAGAATTCCGTTTCTTCAGCTGAATCAGATCCCAGACACCCCATATTGAAATCAGGATCCCGATCGCCGGAGCAATAATAAAAATCAGGACGGTCTCAATAACCTGGAGTTCTCCCCCAAAATTAATGAGGTACTCCAGCATGCCGGTTGCGCCGCTCGTTATGGCATCAATGACGATATTGGTGTCGAGCATATTATTGCCGCCTTATGATTCCATGGGCTGTGACAACCTCATGCTTGTCTGGGTGCAGCGCCAGAACTTGGCCCATTCCAGGAACTTCGGTACCGACCGAAACCGGATACGATTCTCCACTCTTGCGATAGACAATGGCTCGTTCTGCAGTAAGCCCGCGGAGAAACCATCCATTAGCAGCGACTGTACCTTTCGAGTGATTCTTTGCCATGGCTGGACGGTTGCGCTCTGCCTTTGGATAGGAACCGGTATAGAGTTTCAAGTCGTCCAGCATTTTGATCGTTGCATCATCAAGTCTGCCAGTGACCTCAAGACCATGCTCTTTTTGCGCACGCTTGATCGCCCATTGCGTTTGCGTTCCAAAAATCCCGTCGATATTGCCGGGGCGGTAGTTTTTTTCTGCCAGTTTCCGCTGCATGTCTTTTACTTTTTCTGGTTCTGACAGAATAGGGTGCTTCTCGCCTTTGGCATGCGCTGCTGTCTTGGTGCCCGGGTAACCGCTCTCTACCTTCCTTTCAAGAACGCTGACCCTGCGATCAAGATCTGCAATATCCTTCTCGGTTTTGCCAACTGTCACCGCCAAGCTGTCCAGCTGCTCAAGATTCTCCCGAACAGACTGCTTCAAGCCTTGAAACTCGGACTTTGCAACAAGCTTGCCTTCCAGCTCTTCTGCTGCCCGATCGCTCAGCAACTGGGTTCGAGTCTCGTCATAATTAAATCGCCCCTCTGGTTGCGCGACGTCAGCTTGTGGATCCGGAATCGGTGCTGATGCAGTTTCATTCATCGTTGGCTCGGCGACCCAACCTTCCTGGGCATCCGCTCCATCATCTACAGGGAATGCGCTTACTTGTACCGGAGCCCCATCGTTGGGCGCACCGCCGCTTCCACCATAGCCACTGCCCTCTCCGGATCCATCTCCACCAAAGCCGCCGACGGAGTTGGTTTCGGTCTGAGAGGTCGACTGTTGCGCCATTGGCATGTTTGCCATTGCATCTGGCTTTGGGGCGCCGGAGTTGCCGCCACCGAACATAGGCAGCACGAAGAACACCATTGCACCAATCGATACGAGCAGAAACGCGCCAAAGCCAGCCCAGAGCATCCAGCCAGGCTTGGCCTTTTCCTCATCCTCAGAAGGCTCGTTCACATTTGGCTCGTAACCCTCAGGCCCCGATGCGACTTCTCCGGAGAATTGCTCCTGATACCCTTCTTCGTGACCATAGGTCTGCTCGCCGACGTATTCTTCGCCCTCCAGCTCAATGTCAGGAATTTCAAAGTCTTCCCCAGCGGCAGCCGTGGCATCCACCGAGAATTCCATGTCATCCATGGGCAGTTCGCTCTCAATGCCATCTTCGTCATCTGCATAGGGCGTCTCGGGAATGGAGAATTCTTCGCTTTCCTCGAAGGAAAAGTCTTCACCATCTCCCCCCTTGATCAGATCGTCGTCGTCTCTACTCATGTGATTTTATTCCTGACTAACGTGAGCTGTTTGACACATTATATATTGTGCGATCATTGGTTTTCGGTGCTGTCCCATCTTGTTTTGTGATGGGTCAGGTTGACTTCTTCACAGGGTCGATGAATCCTGCCTGGCGCTTAGCCTCGTTTTCGGCCCAGGCTTTTTCAGTTTCGGATTCCACCTTGCAGACAGTGGACTCAAAGAGAACCCCAACCTGCACATTTGGATCGAGCGTTACAGTGATTGGGCGGTTTATGTTGTCGGCAAATGCTTCCCTCCACAGTTCGCTGAATGCACCCAATAACGTCCAGGTGATCTGCTTGCCATCCGGCTCACGATACTCATTGGTTGTTTCACCATTGATGCCAGTGCGCTCAGAGATAACAGACCTTGCTTCGGCCAGCTCTTGAAAGCCAGACAAAATCGTTGCCAACCCGAAACCTCCGTAACGGTAAATAATGTGGTAGTCGACATCCGATCGGATCGCCCAAAGGGTGGTGTCGGGATCCAGCACGTATCCCCGAACCGTATACTCTGTCCCTGCCGGCGAAATCAGTTTATTCAGCATTGGCTTCATTTTTGCGCCAAACTCATTCAGCTCAAATGTCCCCATGCCGGTCCAGCCGTTAAGCTCGCCACCAAGAAATGTTGCGCGGACAGGGCCTGCAAAGTCTGTGTTTAGCGCAATGTCGTTGTTGGCATAGGCAATTTGCCCACCTTTAACCAGCGGCGCCTTGCACTGCCCTTCTGCGGCATTTTCATTCCCCTCAACAAACGACGGACGACCGCCATTATTTCCATCAACCCCCACACGGCTCAGATCACCCTGGGCATCAGCTTCCCCAGTTTTCAGGGGTTTCATTGTGAAGCTCGCGATTGCAGGCGCGGCATCGTAAGTCTGCATGATTGCTCGTGCCGCATCCTCACGGGCTTTGAGTCGAGCCTCCCGCTCTCTGCGCTCTCGCTCAAGATCCCGGCTTCTGTTGCTTGTTGCTCCCTCTGGGATTGCAGGTGGTGTGTAAGTGTATCGTTGCTCCGGAATGCCTGATGGCAATTCCAAAGCACTATTCTGATCAGTCTCATCGTCGTTGTCGCCAATCGGGATGTAAGCTACATCATCAAACAGCGGTACAGGGTGCAGCGAGTCGTCAGACGCTGTTAGCTCGTTGTAATCTCTTGCAGCTTGTTGCGCCTCATCATTTAAGGAATCCGAAGTCAGATTTGATGAGCCACCCTGCTCTTTTCGCGGGGCCTCAATAGTGCTACCACCTCCAGTTGCCAGCGAGTCCGGGTCCGGGCGTTCTGGAGAGCTGAACAGAGAAGATATTGCCCAGTAGAAGATGCCGCCAAAGAAAAGAAGAAGTACCAAAATGCCAATCAGCAGTGGGCGCGACTCCTTCGATAAAAGAAACTCTTTAGTGCTCATGCTATCGCTCATGGCTTGCGTCACTCCTGAAAGGCTAAGTAGATGCGTTGTCCGCTCTTATCCAATGCCATCACTGGGTTAATCCGCGGAATAACATAGACCCGCACACCATCTTGTAACGCCATCACTGAGCGACCGCCATTAATCGGTGCTGGTGATACGATCGTGTAATCTGTCATTACATACATGGTTTCGGGATCCTGTCGGTCAATCCAGGCATCAACAGCGGGATCATTCACCTTGATCTTCGCAAACCCTTCCGGGGTCACCTTGTAGGCGAGCTTATTGATTACATCGTCGAGCGAAATTCCCGATGCAGTTTCAACAGAGGATGCAACCTGGCGAGACAGGTTGCTTGTGGCCGTGGCGTTCTCTTGCTTGGAGATCGGGCCTCGCTCTTCAATCCGGATGTGCTTGAGCGCATGGTATTTATCGTTCTGCCCCACCACTGTAATTGTCACCGGGATCAACATATCCTTCAGGTAGACTGCAAGGCTCTTCTTTCCGGCACCATTCTTGGCGTGCAGCACAAAACTACTGACCGAGCCTTCTGGCTGCTCTACGTCTGCGAGACTTCCCGTTTGACCTATGAACTGTATCGGCCAGGGATTCCCCATTAGGTCCGTAAAGACAACCGATGTCGGATAGTCTGGCGTTACATAGATTTCGGGGATAATTTCAGCCTGCTTCGACATTCGGTCCATGTTTCTGATGGGCGTGACTTCTCTGAGAGGCTGGTAAGTAGCATTCTGGTCTCTGAGCTGGCGCTCCCGTATCAGCACTCTCTCCTTCGGCGTGATCGGGAATAGCGCATCAAGGTCCGACGGCAACTCCCTTAGATCAATGACTGTCGGCTCTCTTACAGTAACCGCGTCTCTATCAGCCGCAGAAGCATCATTGGCCGTGGCAGCAGGCACAAAAGCAATGACGGGCAACCAGAGTGCCAACATGAATAATTGGTGTCTCATCACTTAATCCTTTCTCGGCTGAACAACGAACTTGGCAAGCATTAGGCCGCCGTCATACTCAAGAGGGCTGGCCCGCGCTATCCATGCACGGAAAATGATCTTTTGTGTGATTTGCCGGCGACGCTTGTTGTCCGCTTCAGTCGCACCCGAGTCATAGATGAGATTGATTGGCAGCTCTACAAGCCAAACGCGCACGCCTTTGATTACGTCTTCCCCAAGGACAACTGGCTCGTTTTCAACCACTGCACGCAGAATAAGAAACTCATCTCTCACTTTGGGCAAAATTCCGGACTGATCCAGCATTCGCTGGAAGCTGAGGAGTGTGTTCTGTGCCGTGAATTCCAGGGACTTATTCAGCTGTCCTCGGTAATTGACATAGTTGAAGTCATACAGCTTCGGTATGTTTCTCCCCGCCCACTCGATAATGACGGATCTGCTATCAATTGGCGCATCCAGCAGTGGCAGCTCCTGGATTCGACCATCCGATGTCATTCCCAAAAGCTTCGGCTCTGGCTGAGTTGCGAACTGAACCGAGTT
This sequence comes from Marinobacter sp. MBR-105, assembly GCF_053628895.1. Lineage (NCBI taxonomy): Bacteria > Pseudomonadati > Pseudomonadota > Gammaproteobacteria > Pseudomonadales > Marinobacteraceae > Marinobacter > Marinobacter sp. MBR-105. Next base: position 57,627 of record NZ_JBRJHG010000005.1, read on the forward strand.
CCATGCCAACGAGAACAGAGTTACGGCAACCAAAAGCAGGATCATCCAATTCTTGAAGCGCGAAAAATTCGTGCTAACAACCACGAGCGCTGCAACGGCCTCGGCGCCATGAAGGCTCTGCTTGCCATTCGGCTGGGCTGCAGGTTTCGTCGGGCGCGCCCCTTCAGATTTCTTCTGTGGCGCCGGCCGTCCTTGTTGAGTCGACGGCCGCAGGGCCGGTTTGGGTGGCGCTTTTTTCTCAGTCATTCCTGGATGCTTCCTTAATTCAACAACCTTTCAGGCATGGGTCCGGTGATGTTTAGTGGCCATTTTACCCCTGACACAACCCCAAATTTGGCCTTGTACCGTCTTGCACCATCCTCCAAAGGTGACCCGGTTCATCACTAAATTTCCCAAAGTTTGTGTGTTAAAGTATATCCCATGTGATAACTTGAGATTGGAGAGATAACGTGCAGAAAAAGCCCTTTGCAGAATTGGCTCTGCAAGCAGCGGGACTGGCGGTAGGTGTTACGATCCCCTTACTTGGATATCTACACTTTTCGTCGCCCTCCAGCCAAACAGATGGCTTCGCGTCCAGCGAGGAATATAGGCCCGGCTCTGCGGCAGAAGCGGTTCTTTCCCACTTGCCTCAGGTAGCCATTCTCGGGCAAAAAGATGGCCCTGCCGGCACAACTGAGGTGTTTATCCAGATTCCCGGTGTGATGAACATGCAGTCGGTTTATGTGCTCTCGGATGGTCAGACCGTCCTCTCAGGCTTTGTGCTGCCAAAGCTCCAGGCAACCGCCGTTCCGGGTGGGCAAATAACCTATCCAACAGGCAATCCATCTCTTGATATTTCGGCCCCGCGCCAGGATAAGGAAGCACTGCTTGCGATGCTTCGCGGTCAACAGAAGAGTATTGCTCCGCCAGCTCAAGCCGCTGTAGAAGCTCCTAAGGTTGAGCCGGCGACCACAGCACCGGTTGCGCCCCAGCTTCCAAGGACAAACGTTGAGCTGCCTCCACCCCCTGTGCCAACGCAGTCTACCGCTTCAATTCCGCAGCCCGTACTGGGTACGGAAAGGGTGACGGAATATGCCGAGCCAGACCCAGTCAATTTGGCCAATGAACCAAAAGCGGCTACTCCGGTTGCGCAGGCGGATCGGATGTCCCTTTTGCCCAATGAGAAAGAATTTACGCAGCTAATCAAAGATGCCCGGAACAACGACACTGATATCGAAGCCGTTCGAGTAATCCAGGAACCTGAGGGTCAGCAGAAAGCGTTTCTCAACCTGGTTCGTGCTTTGCCGGCCGTTAGCCAGGGCCAGGGCTCTCGCCATTTGTATGTATTCTTCGACCCCAACTGTCCGGCGTGCCACAACTATTATCAGCAATTAGCTGCGGATGTGCTGGCTGGTCAGGTCACCGTGCACTGGATCCCCTCTGTGGTGCTGCCCAGCCAAACTTCGGGTATTGCTGTCAGCGCTCACCTGATTGATCTGGTCAGGCGGGGAGAAGATATGGCGGCGCTCACCGCCCTCGGTCGCGTCATGCGTACTCATGGTCAGGCCGATATGCTTTATGCCGAGTTGGACCAAGCTGGCAACGATTTCCGGGAGTTTATTCCCGATGTCGTCAAGAATACTGCCGTTATGACTATGGCGATTCCGGAAACGCCATTGATCATCTATGAAAATACGGAAGGCAGGCTCGTGATTGAAGATGGCATTCCGCCTCGCGGCTACATTGCGAACGTCAAAGAGTCACATTGACGGTCACCTATTTCGACCGCTAGCAAAAGGGCGCCGATTAGATGCGCCCTTTTCTGTTCACATAAACCTTGGTGTAGCTCTACTGGAATCCGATTCGTCGTCACCCGTGAACAGCGAACGGAAAAAGCCAGGCTTCTTCTTACCGATCATCAAATCATCCATCATGCTCTTGGTAGCCCCAATGGCTCCTTTGGCGAAGTCCTGGGATATTGAGCCAGCCTGCGCAGCCATCGCCAGCACTTGTTCAACTTGCTGCTCTCTCTGGCTCTCCATTCGCCCAAATGATTCTTCAGAAGTAGGCATTCCTGTAATCAACATCGAGTTTGGGTCCACATCGAAGCCCTCTTGCAGCAACACTTCGGCCAAGTGACTCTTCTCCGGGCTCTGGGAGATTTTCTCCCCCATGAAGTCAGCGGCCTGTTGATTAAATAGGAGGCGAGACTCGGTAAGCATATCGGATAGCAGACCAATCATTACGCGCTTCTCAAAAATCTCACGTCGTAGCTGTTGATTCTGGCTCTTTGCTGATTCGGACCACTGCTCCATGCGCTGAGCGTAGTTCCGAATCTCTTGCTCCCGCAGCCTGAGATCCTGAATGGATGCGTTCAGTTTTTCTAGCTCTTTCGTCTGTTCGATCGAAGTCCGTTGAACATTATGGATAAGCTCTTCCTGTTTCCGAATCTTATCGGTTACCGTTAATCCGATTTCCTTACCTACTGCATTACTGAGATGCCCTTGCTCAACTGCGACTTTTCTAATCTCAGCCTGAGACCAAGGCTGATAACCACGGTTCAATGTAAGTTTGTTGCGTGAGACCGTAATCTCAGATAACTTTTGCGCCAGACCTGCCTCAATGCGGTTTGGGTTCACCGACAGCCCAAACCTCTCCACCTGGGTAACGGCATTTCTCACAGGAACGATGGAGGTTACCCCCTGCCTTTCACTTAACAGATAATGATAGGCTAGGTCCGTTGCCGGTTTACCTTTAACGTGTCGTCCAAGGTGTTGCAATACGATGTTGGCCTGGGCCAATCCGGCTTCAATCACCGCCTTAATTGTAGAGGGCTCAGCGATCGATTGTGGCGAACTGGACATCTCGCTGTCTCCACGCATCCCCGTGTAACAATCAACATCTTTCCTCAGTCCTCCGTCGACTACATACCGTGTTAGCAACCGATCAAGAAGAAGAACCCGCTCAGCGGTAACCCAATCACTACGGAAGAGCAAAAGGTTGCGCTCGGAGTTGTCCGAATCTTGATACAACGCCTGCTCCATGGAAATCTTCTTCAAATCCGCCAGCCAAGCCAAAACCTGAGTTTGCTGGGTATAGAGTCTTTGATCATTTCCGGAGTTTCCACCCGGTACCGGGGTCCGAAAGAGTTCAGCCTCTCCAGCACTTGTGCGCTGCCAATAATTAATCTGGGCGCTCGTCGGATGATCTGAGAGCTGAAGGTTGTCTCCGATACCGGAGAACACGAAAGCTCCCCTACCAGACGAGTGGTGGTCTATAAAGAGCTGCCCATGTTTTTCCAGGTCTCTTAGAAAGCTCAGTTCTGCGAGCAACCAATGTCTTTGCTGGTCAGCATCGGCGTCTTCAAGCGGTTCTGCCATTGAGTACGGGCTGATATTTCCGTTTTCGTCGAGCCATTCTGGATAGTGCGCCTCCGTCCAGTCTCTCAGTTGATTGAGTCGGAATACCGTAGCCAAGTACAGCGATTGAGCCCATGTATTGGTGTGTGGCAATAGAGCCTCGGGGCTCTTATCAGCAGCAAGCGGATGGGGAAGCGAATTTAACAGATCGCCTTTTGGTGCTGTGATTGCAATCCAGGGTGCCGGACTGGCAAGAATACTGTCGCGATCCTCTTTGACAGCATTTACCAAGCGACGGCCGCCCACCTCATCCTGGGAGCCAAGACCACCTCGAAACATATTGGTGGTAACCGCATGCTCAGGTGAAGACTCACTTACATCGTTAGCAAGCAAAAGGGCTGTCCTTCCTGAAAACCCACCAGGAACGCGGTTTCTGTTCCAGTAAATGTCGGACGCTCTATCAAATCGTTCTTTCAGCATGCCGCTATCAATTTTTGCCACATCCAATCTCCGGTCCTTAGCCCATTCGCATGCCGGTATTCTGGCTTTCTTCCTGGTGAACTTCGTGTGCTTGTTCCTGCACGCCTATCAACGTTTTCAGCTTGGTCATAATCCGGTCAATCATGGAACGCAAGCCATCGAAGACACCGGAAATTTGGTCTTTGAAGGTCTTTCCTTCCGTTCCAAGGTTGTCAATAAGATCCTTGTACTTCGGATCTGCGAGCTTCGATGGGTCTTGTGTCCACTCTTCAATGGTTTCGACAGCTTCTTTCCGGTCTTCCAGCGTCATCGTACTGAACTTACTGCCTTTCTTGTCGTTCAGCCAATCGCCCAGCTGCTCGCCCAGTTTTTCGCAGTTCTTCTTCATCTTATCAATGGCGCCAGTTACCGCCTCACGGTGCTCATCAGGCAGCTCAGCCAGTGCTGCATCGAATTCCTCAGGAGAACTCGGGGCATTGATGTCATCCAGGTTCATAGCCTTGTGGACAATGTCTAGCTGACTGTTAAAGGCTTTGCCAAACCCTTCCTTAATGTTAGATAGCCACGCCTGACTGCTGGTATCAGCAATCTGCAGCTCACTAACCCGCTCTTGCATGTCCGAGCCATCAACAACTTTGTTCACCACCGACGACAGTTCTCCGGGGCCGTCCAGATCTGCCAAAGACGGACCGGATTTCAGATTAAGATCCGTAATCTTGGACTGGTTCGCCTGAGTCACTTCGTTAAGCCGCTGGGAACGCGCTTTGAGCTGATCGATCACCTCTTGGCAGGTCTTAATGGTTCCCTTAACCCCATCACTGGTCAGTTTACCTGCAAGACGCACAGTACGATCGGCCGCGTACATGGTGCCATCAATTGCACCACCAATAAGCCCCATGGCAACTGCGCCTCCGGGCCCATATTGGCTTAGTAGTTCCCCCCGCCGAGTCATTCCGGTGGGCCCTGCGTGCCCGGGATCCATCTCTGGTGGAAATCCTGCAGCCCCTTGACGGTTTGCAGTGTCGACAGAATCTTCCGTCGCGTCGTCGTCATTATTCAGTTCGGGGATCGGGCCAGGCTCGTCATCCGATACCTGCTCTGCCTTCTTTGGCGTAGGATCGTCTTGCACCTCGGGCTCTTTCGGCATTGCAGTAATACGCTTGACCCGGTCTAGGTTGTCGGCAGGCTTTACGATAGTCAGCTTACTGAAATCAATTTCTGCATCATTTGCTGGCGCAATTGAGATCTGCTTTCCTTCTCTCTGCTCGCGAATCTTGTTGGACGCAGGATCCCACGACAGCTGGCGAGCAAAGTTCGCTCCTGGAACTAGCACGTAGGCGTCGAGTTGGTCTTTTAGTCCGATGACGGCAATTTCAGAGCCAGGCTTTGGTTCGATGGCGCCTGAATCTGAGTTTACTGTCAGCAATTCTGCGTCTTTACCAATGATGACCGGGCGATATGGTGCGACGGCCACAGAGTCCGCGGTTTCTTGCGGCGACGTGGCGGAGCTTTCCTCGTCTTTCTGCTCCGCAGTGGGTTGATCCGGCTCGGACAGTTCTGCGAGATCATCCAGATCCTCTTCGTATTCTTCGGTTTTAGCTGCCTCATTGATCGTGGCAAACAGCGATTGAACGGACATATAGCTCACTCCCTAAATTGTCGCGTGCACTACAATATTCTGAACATAAGGTCTTAAATTTTTTGCTCGGCCATCCAAGCATCAACGGACTCCCAGGCTCTATGTTCTCGTTGCACTTGACGCTGGAGAATCTGAAGAGCCTGGTATCCGGGCTGGGGCCTACCAAGAAGGTAGCCCTGGCCAATATCGCACCCGATCGATTTGCAGAAGTCCCACTGCTCAGGTGTTTCTATTCCCTCGGCAACCACTCGACAACCTTTCATTTGATTCGTGGCAACAACCGCCTGAACAACGGCTGCATCAATAGAGTTCGTTGGGGCTCGCTGAACAATTTGTCTGTCTAGCTTCAGCTCATCAAACGGAAGTTCAGCTATCCGATCCAGGTTGGCAAGACCGGAACCGAAGTCGTCTATGGATACCTCGATGTCCATCATCTGAAGCTGCCTTAACCTGTCTTTGAGGCCAACCATATCGTAACTACTACCACCTCGGGCAATCTCGGTGATCTCAATAACCAGGGAATGCCGAAATGGTGAGCCCATCAAGATCTCTTTGAGTCTTTCCCATCCGGCCAAGAGAGTATAGGGATCAATATTGATCGAAAGCCGGAAAGTGCCTTGGGTTAAGGCACTCCACTGTTCGGCAGTCCGAAGTGCAGAGCGCACGACAAATTCCGTCAATGGAATCAAAAGATTGGATTCAGCAGCCAGATTGATCATTTGTTTTGCTGACATTGAGGCCAGGCGTGGATCTCTGGTTGGCGCCGGCCGGATGAGCACTTCAAAGCCGCGCAGGATTCCTGTTTCCATTTCGATCTGAGGTTGGTAGTGGAAACCGAGCCTCTCTTCCCGAATTGCCTTTAGCAAAAATTGATGCTGAAGGAGTTCCATCGCTTCCTGCGATTCCAGCAAGGGATCATAGAGGCATGCAGTAGCCATGTCTTCCGCTGTTGCTCTATGGGCTGCTGCCTTTGAGCACCGAATCGCGTCGTCATAATCCAAGTGAGGTGGGAACTTCACTCCAATAAATGGAGTCAGGTACCAATCCGTTGGCCCAATCCGGTCCTTGCCTTGCTGAATGACGAACGGGGCAATCAAACGCTCGTATAGTCCCTCAAGCATCGTATCCAGCATGGAGCGACTGACAGATTTTGCGACTGGCACGATCACGCATGAGTCTGACCAAAACACCGTTGTATCTTCGGTGACCTTTGCAACCCGGCGCTCGATCATCTTACGGAGTTGTGCTGTAAATTTTGGGCCTTGATGTCGACTCAATGGGTCGAGCAAAGGAAACCGAATACAAAGGACGATGCTTTGCATCAGCTGTTTTCGGTTATCAACCCACAAAAATCTCGGCTTGCTGGTCTGTTTCATCACTCTGCTCTACTCTATCGACCCGCCTACAATACCAGCTTGTGGGCCCAATAATTCATCGTCGCGCCGATTGTTCGGAAGCCCGAACTTTCAGGTTGTCTTCAACGTTTCCGTGTGGTCCTCGGCGAGATCTTCCTCGGCCGGCGCCGACGAAGTAGAGCTTGATGGCATCCTATCGGTGTCATCTTCCCCTTTCATCGCCTGCTGTTCGGCCATAGTCTCAGCTTCTGCCTGAGCCTCATATAGATTCGCTCGGGCTGCCAGCCTGCCGTCATAGAAGGCTTGGAACAGGCTTTCAGGTGTTGTGAACCCAACCTCTCTCCCAACACCAAAAAGTTTGCCGAAGAAGTTCTTGAGCTGTCCGAACAAAGACCGAGGCTCTTCCTCAATTCGCAGATCCAGATTCCCTTTAACCCATTCCTGGTATGCGTAAGCCTGAGCTTCCCGGGGATGGGAGCAGTGCTCAATCAGATGACTTTTGCCCTGATTCATGAGGCAGCGAATCAACCGCTCGTGCAGTTCTGTCCCAGGCTGAAAATCACGGTCAAGTCGTGCTCGTTCGTCTTCGGTAAACAGGATCTCCTGAGCATAGTGGAACGCCTCGTGGTACACAGCCGTCAGGTTTGCATTGTAGGCAATTTCAATGAGCCCACGGATACCGCGACCAGGTGCATCGGGTGTCCCTTCAATGACAGAGAAGCGGGCGGCAGCGTCGTGCCCTTCGCTATCTCGGAGTTCCTTCTTCCAGAGCACATCAACCTGGTCTCCGCACATGCGTGCTACCTCGCCCAGAACGCACTGTGCTAGAGGGCGCATGTCTTCTACAGAAAGGCGCTGAATCCCCACGTCATGAGAGTACAGATACGGCATTTCAACATCGCCAAGGTGCTCATGGCGGACTGTCTTTGTACCCTCCAAAACGGTATCGAATAAATTCCGGAACGCTTTGCTCACCCTTAATAGGTGTGTACCAGACGGATACAGCTGAGCCCGGTGTGTTGCTCTGGATCCTGCAGTTTTGCTTTCCTGATCCTGCTGTTCTGCCGACTTCCCCCATGCTTTGAGCTTGTCGGGGCGAACCAGGAAGTCATTACGGTATGTCGGATCCTTAGATTTCAGGGCCTCATTTACCCAGGTCTCAAAAGCGCGAGCAAATAATTCAGCTGGGGTGCTCCAATAAGGTTCCTTCTTTCGTCCGTCCGCCTGCTTTGCTCCCTGCAGGAAAGTTGTGTTGCGAAGCTTGTAGGACTCGACGAAATCATCGAACCCTGGCAGCTCGGCTTCAGCCATTTTCTTCGACTCATACTTGAGCGTACCCATAATCAGGGAGAAGCTGTCGTACACTTCTTTCCTAAGGCCTCCAAGTTTCTCAGCGTTGAGTTCCGCTATTCTACCGCCAGCACTTACTGTCTCTGAGAGATCACCCGGGCCGCGAGCGGCCCCGGTAACCTGGCGAGCAAAATAGTTTGCCAACGCATGCCCGAACTCATGGGCCATAGAGCCGGCGCCGCGCATCCGCGTCAGGTTGATCGCATTGTTACCGGGTTCAAAATGAGCCAAAGCTGGATTACGGCCGCCCCGCCCTCGGGAACCAAAAGCCAACCCGAGTGTTCCGCCCAAGCTCAAAGTTTGGGGAGACACCCCGAGCGCACGGGATAGGTCCATAAAGCCATCGTAGGCATAGTTCAGATATTCGGTTCGTTCCTTTTGGGGCATGGACTCCCCATACTCAACGCCTGAGAATCCGAAAGTCTTGATAAGGGTTTCCTCATCGATATCGAAACCTTTTCGGTAATCATCGCCTCCAATTCTCTCCAGTCGAGTCAGCATAGGCATTGCGCCTGTTTCATCCCGCTCTGTGCGCTTCGCGGCGGCCCTGCTGTTTCCAATAGAGTTTGGCCAGAGGGTATTCTTATACGACAGTCGGTTTGCTTTCTGCATAACCGTATTCAGGATATAGTCTGGCGCCCAAGAAAAGTCGCCAATAATGGCCTTGGGAGTCACACTATACTGATCACATTCCCGGATGACTGTTTGTAGCTGAGGCAGAAAATCCGTCTGTATGAACTCTTCAAGCTGGTCCATTGTACGAACTGTAGAGATACCATCTCGAAGTGCGAGCATGGTTTGCGCAAAGAGAACGTTCAGCCCTTCAATGTTTGCTGGCGGTTTACCTGGGAGTTTTTTCCGGACTTCGGCAAACCACGCTGCTACGACTGGCTCCATTGCCGTGCTGCCATCCTCCGGCGAACGCAGGGTAGCCCAGTCTGGGGCCTCCCAAAGCTTAGTTTTGCTAACAACTTTGGCCTGGTCCGCCAGCGTGGCGTTTGTCAGATTTGCAATGACATCGGACGCCTTTCCCCGAAGATCTTTAGCGGATAACCCGGCAACAACGCCGCGACTCTGCCTGGCTCCGCGTTTATTGGTTTCCTTGACGGCCTCAAGCTTGGCGCTTCGCTCTTCCTGATCTTTGGTCTCATTAAGATAGGCCAGGGCTTCAGGCCGGGTAATCGAAAGCATATCGAGAACACTGGGTACCCATCCCCTTCCGTTGCGCTCCTTTGCCTTATAGATGACCATTTCTGCAGCGGCGGTTCTGTCGTAATTGGCTTCGGCCAGCTCCTTCTGAGTAACCGGATACGCTTTCCATGCAATGGACCGACCCCGATTCTTTGCAATGACCACCAGCATTTCCGGCCGGGTTTCCTTCAGCGTTCCTAAAAGACCAGTCTCCACTCGATCGGAGTTCGCCAGGTTCTTGAGCACCTTGTTGCCGGCCACCAAAACCTTGATGGCAGCTCGGACCAGATTTTCGGCATCCTGGTCTCGGTCCCAGCGTTGATCAGCTTTATGTATGACGCCCAGCTGAGCTTTTCCAGCTGACTCCATTGCCGCTTTCACCACCGCTTGTTGATCAGTGATCTCCGCAAGGCTACTGGCTGGGATCATTCCCGCCTCAGTCACACCACGCTTAATGTTGAAGCCGAAATCTTGCCCGCGTGTTTTCGCTGAACCTCCGAACCAAAGAGGTTCCAGCTCATTCAGGTGGCTTTCTTTAAGTACCGTGTTGACCACCTCCGAAGTGAGGGGCAAGCGCTTCATGGCATTCAGCTCAACCAGAAGCCCGATACCTGACGCGTAAAACACTGAGTTGGCGTCGTCCGTCATTAGCGCCATTCGCTGCATGTACGGGCCGCCCCTTGCGTGTTCATCAAGATTCGAGATCAACGAACCAAAGGAGAAAGCTCTCTCTCCATCCAGATTGCGAAGGATTCCGCAGGACGCTTCACCTATGGTCCTTTCCCCGTTCGCCTGTTCGGCCATGAAGGTATTGGATTCAAATAGGGGCAGTTCCAGGCCGGCTAATGCGCCGAGCTGCCCGGTCAACACGGGCAGTTGTTTGAGATTGATGCCCATGCATGCGAAGAGCTCTGGTTTAGTCATAGACGGCGCACCGCCGGCTTTAACCAACTCATCAAGTAGCAAGCAAAGTGGGTGTTTCAGCCGATCCAGATATTGCAGAGACTGTCCAGATAGCTCGGCCAATGAGGTATAAATTTCCTGGTTGTCAGCCAGTATTTCCTGGGGCGCACCCTTGCCCAGCATGAAGCGATCGCGCAAAGCTGCCTGTGCTTCCTCTGCGGTTGCAAACAGTTGTCCGCCAGACAGTCTCCGCACGATTTCACTGAACTCATCGCGTTCGGCCTGACCCATCTCAATGCGAAGCTTTCTCACCGGGATGTAGTCTGCTCCCGGAATATGGTTGGAAAGGCTGATCTGCGATTGGGTTAGGGGCTGGATAAATGATTTCAGCGCCTGTTTGTAAATGGTAGCGCTACCCTCGGGGATCTCATCGAACAAATCTGAAATCCAATCATCAAGCTTCTGAATAAATTGCGGATGGAAGCCAATGCCGAAAACAGTTTCCTTGTCCAGCCGCTCCTGGACCTCTGTACTCGTCATCATGGAGCCGGGAACAGGATTACTCTGTGAGACCGGAATAACCGCCAGCATGGGTTCAACACCTTCAGGCCACTCCGGCTGCGCTTCGTTGAATTCCGCCAACAACATATCCCGAGTAAAGGCGCGAGCATCGTGGACTTCTGGGGTCTCACCCATCATGTCGACATTGAGAACCGACTGCATGAATGGCCAGTGAGAAACAAACTGACTGGCAGAGATATACGGAGCCCTGGCTGATAAAGGGTGCACTCCCCCCAGCTTTCCGGACTTATACAAGCCACGTATCATTCGGCGAGCGGCGTCGTTCAGGTAGCCATTAGATTGGAAGTTCCGAATCTCATCATTGTCGATATCGTCAACGGTGACCTCATGCTTAACCCATTTGCTCTGGCTGGATGGGGCAATATAGGCCTTTGTCTCCAGATAGGTGTGGTCCGGTGCCTTGTACCCGGCCAACTGGGTAACGTGCACCCGCTGACGTGACGGGGCCACAATGCCCTCAATGTAGGTCGGCTTATCCGGGACGGCCCACAATACTTCACGGTCCTCACTTGAAAGCGTGGTTACCACCCCCGACTCATGGCTTCCAGTCTCAGTGGTCCACTGAATGCGCTCACCTACTCTGGGGCGTTGATCCGGCTTTGAATCCGGTATTACCGATCTGATCGCATCAACCGGCTCAAGTTCTGGCGAATCACCACGGAAATCTGCCAGCCGATCTGCCCATTCCTGCAGGTCCGAAGGAAGTCCGTCAGTGTATGGCTTCTGTGCGTGGGCAAGGCCAAGCCCAAGTATTGGTTCCGTTACAGGGGAAACCTCTCCGCTCAGGGCCTCATCTACCCACCCTTTGAGACGGTCAGGATTTCGCCACTGTTCTTCCGTCAGCTTTTCTCGCCAAAGCTGGTACTCATCGCTTTGGCCGGTCGCGATCGAGAGGCGGATTTCGTTGATCAAGGCCTTTCGATTGTTGGCCCACCACCAGGCTATGCCGTCACGGAGTTCAAAAGGGATAGCGGGCTCAACTCGCTCCGCCCCCTCCAGATAAACGACATTCTGAGGGTCCAGCACGTCCATTTCCGCACCAAAAATCCGGCAGATGGCCTTTGATTGTGACTCGCTCAAGAGCGCCGGCAAGAAGTAGCGACCAGACGATCCTTTTTGGAAGCCCATCCGGAATAAGCTGACTTCAATATTCGGGTCCGATACCCCCTCACCTACATGCTGCAATAAACTCAGCCAGCGATCGCCGTTTCGTAACAATCGAAGTTTCCAACTCTCATTTTCAATGCGCGGCCAGAACGAAGGGAATGTGGACATCGTAAAACCTCGGTTTTCGCATAGTATATACTGTTGACAAGTATACACCTTTTCGAGAGCATCTTTCGACGCAATAAAGTTCGATTAATCGTGCATATCAAAAACCAAGCCCAACTGAAGCAGCTCCAGAAACAGCAGTCGATCTCACCTCGAGTATCGGCGCAGCTTGAGCATGCCCTGGAATCTGCACAGAAGCAGGCCAGGACAAAAAAGCACAAGGGTGCTCCTGCAGCTCGCCAACTGGCATCCGTAGTAAGGCAACTTGGTTCTGAAGGAGAGGAAGCTCTGAATGTTGCGCTGCTGCGTGAATTCGGATGCTGGAAGCAGGGTGGCGAGCTTGTTAGAGAGCTAATGCCATTTTCTGAGAATCGGTACAGAGCTGATCTCTGTTTTCCCCGGTACCTTATCTCCGTGGAAATTCAGGGCTGGACCCATCACGGCAAAAGCCTTGACGATCATCACGATGACCGCATACGGGAAATGTATTTTGCTGCTCGGAATTGGCTTGTCATCAATGTGTCCCACGGCCAGGCTTTGAATCAACAGGCGATGATCATTGACACCATTCGCCAGGCCATGACTCGCAGGGTGCCCCTACACAGAGATATGCTTATCATTACTGAGCATCCCACACCGCAGAATCTCTGGCACAGACTGACTTTTAATGAGTCTGATTCCAAACCGGCACCGATGCCGTTGTCGACTTATTGAGCAACCAACCTGAACTCGCGGGGGAGTCATTGATGTCTCTACCAATCGACCACAACAGGCTCCTACGGTTCATCAAGAAACCGGATGAGATATCCCTATCATTCGATGATGCTGTCGCTATTCTTCTTTTGGCCTCCCTGCACCAGCAACACTGGTCGACTTCGGCCCTGTCAGCTGCCGGCCGAGTTTACAACCAGCTCAAATCTCAACTCTCCAAGAATCCCGTAGAGGCCCGCGAGGCAGCAACTGCTGTCCTGCATGAAATGGATCTGGAGCTTCTGGTTCATAATGGGAGGGTTCATGGGTTATTCGCTGAGCTTGATGATATTAGTCAGCCACCGACGCTTTATGAGGCCGAGATTCCTGGTACCGGAACCCAATGGAGGGTAACCAGCGAGCATGAACGGAGTCTTCGGATTGTGGCTGCGGAACGCGATGAATCGCTCTGCATTGAGGGCTTCTCGGGAACAGGAAAGACAACCTTCACCAGCTTGTTATCCAACATCCTCAATCCCAGAACGACTTTATTGTTGGCTCAGACACCATTGCAGCTGGAAGCGTTGAAGCGTCGTGTACCCGGGTTCTCCGGGATCACATTTGCAGAGCTGTCCCGTCGACTTTATGTGCAGGCTAATAATCTACCTCAAGGGAACCTCGGCACCCGGTTTCGTGCGGGCTATTCCCTTTCGCATACACAGATCGCAACCCTAATGGGCTACCAATCAGTCGGCTCGCTGTCCCCGGTCCAGGTTGCGCAAGCAGCAACGTCCATCGTCCGTCAGTTTTGCTACCGGCGACACGAAACTTTCTCGGACTCCCTATTGCCTCGCAGTCTGCGCACGACCCTCTCTCCCATGGAGGCCAGCGTTCTCGTTGGGCTCGCAGAGAAGCTGTGGGGGGCTACCTTAGGTGATCCGACACCGAGCAATGCCCTGCCGGTGAGGGGTTACCACATTATGAAGTGGCTAAATCTCCATCGAATTCCGGTACCAAAGCGGATGGCTTCCCACATACTCATCGACGAAGCGCACGATATTCCGCCCACTATGTTGTCCATTCTTGATGCGAGTCCAGCCGCTGTTATATCGCTTGGTGACCGCTTTCAGTATTTTGGTGAAAATTTTGCGCCCCGCAGAGCAAATCACATCCGGGCTCGCCAATTCCGCCAATCGGTGCGGACAGATAGGCAGGTTGGCAACCTCTTGAACGATGTGCTTATCCATCATCCTCAGGCGCCAACCACGGAATTTGTAGGGAATCCACAAACCAAGCTCAACGAGCTACGTTACGAACGGCTTGATCAAGACACCCTTGAGGATTTTGTTGGACGGAAAGGTACTCGGATCATTCTGACCGGTTATATCTGGACCGTGGCTACAACCATTCAGCGACTGGCTGCTGCCGACATACCATTCTTCTACACCGGCCATGCCGGCGATCTGCAGCTGCTAATCGCCGATGCCGAGAGGCTCTTTAAGGACAGCTCCGAATTCATTACCCACCCAATGCTCATTAACCATCGCTCCTGGGATAACCTCCGGCGTCAAGCTGGCTCAGCCATTCTCGCATTGGAGAATCTCTTTGCGCGGGGATTTACCTCAACGCATTTCAATCAGTCCATGACAAAAGCTGTTGCTACGGTGTCTGATCACCACGAACGAGCTGTGGGTGTAGGTCTCGTCGAGCATGCCAAGAATCGGGAATACGACCACGTGCTCATTACATCGGATGTGCGTTATGGGCATTACGGTGATGTTGTAAACCGTGGCACCATGATCAGCACCCTGTATACCGGTTTGACCCGGGCCAGGCGTACGATTTCTTATCAGCGCGATATGATTGAGAAGATGATGGCAGGTCTGTCTGCACCGACCTCCAAGCTCAAAGCCACTCCTACGAAAAAATGATTCTTTGAATGGGGAGAATGCGCGGGGCTTCGTGGTGCGATCTGGGCTGGCGGTACGGGCCAGCGCCTCGCGGGGAGTCGTGCGGGCCTTTGGCCCTTGCGGCGGCCTCCGGCCTTCCTTCACGGCCAGGCGGAGCCTGGCCGCTCAGTAACGGCTCAGCCACAGGCTTCGCCTCAAGACTGCCTCCTGCGATGTAAGGCCGCAGCGGCCTACAGAGTGCGGCGATGGCCATGGTGCTTCTCCCGTCTGTTCGGCGTCGTTCTGGGGTAGCCGGAGGGCCGGCCCTCACATGGGGCCGGCGTTCTCGCCGTATGCGCCTGCGGGTTGCTCCCAGGTGTCCATGATGATTGGCAGGCTGTATTCAGTGCTCAGGGCGATCTCAGCGCGCTCTGGCGTGGCTGCTGCATATACAGTGCCCTGGTCGGCCATTTCGATAACGCTCTTGCCGTTCTGGATGGTGTGATTGAACATCCGCTCATAATTGGCAATCCGGGCAAAGCGCTTCGGGCTGATGTGACGCACGGTGGCCCACTGGTCTTTGGAGCCGAAAATGCAGAACTGACAGCTGCAACGACCGAATCCAAGGAAATAAGCCGGGTGGGCCCGAACCTTGTACTTCTCGATGATCTCCCACACGCGGGTTTCGTCCCAGCTGTGAACCGAACGCCAGTGGTCCACATGACGCGCCAGACGGCCGTTTCGGCGATCGGCACGGTGAGGCATGAAGGTTTCGTATTTGGCTCTGGCGGCGCTCTCCTGCGCTCTTTCGCCGGTAATCACGAGCGTTCTCTTACCGCAAAAACGGGTCTGACCAGTGATAACCTTGCTGCCAATATCGATTTTTCCGTACGCGGAACACCACCTGCTCTGGAGTGAAGCAGTCACGGCCGGAAACTTGAGCCGGGTACCCAACTTGCCGGACTCTCCGCCACTTTTGACCAGCTCGCCATCGGGCGTGGTGAACCAGGCCGGCTTGGTGAGCTCATTGTTGCGCAGCATTTCCCCTTCCAGCCCGCCTTCCTTCCAGCTGAAGTACAGCTTCAAACCGAACGCCTTCGCAAAGGCTGCGACATAGGCATCCGTTACAGGCCAGTCAAACAGGTCGCTGCCCTCCGCCCCATCAACGCGATGGTGATGCAGCTCGATCTTGTCCCGGGGAACACCCCGATCCAGCAGATCCAGGACCGCCGCAACGGAATCTTTGCCGCCAGAGAAAAACACAACCACGAAGTCGTACGTGTCCAGGTCGGGAGTGCCAAAGGCAACTGTGGCGGGTTCTGTGATATCGAACAGGGCGATTTGCTGGCTCATGATGTCTTCCTCGCGTTGGCGTCTGCCTTGTTATCGCTGGCGGGTGCCAGCTCAATTCATGATTTAATTATAGGTCTTTACGCCCTGTTTTGCAACATTTTTCTGTGCCTGAAAACGACGAAAACCCGCAAACGGCGGGCTTTCTGGGGCTCTCTTCGGAGGCCATGCACTGTTAATTCGGGGAGCTTTTCACCAGCAGGAAAATTGGCCAGAACCGAACTGTTTAGAGTGCCTGGCCTTTCTGCTTAAACGAGCTTGAGGTGGTGTGCTGGCGGAAGGTAGGACTTTGCTGAACCACCATGGATCCGCGCAGACAGGTGAGCCGCAAACAATCGGGCGTCAATAGCTTCCTGATTCTCGGCATGCCAGTGCATCGTGACCGATTGCCCCGGCCGGATGTAACCCATGATGGCGTAACCCACCAGGCAAAACACTGCATACTCAGTTTCACGCGGAGACACCTTTCGAGCTGTGCACAGGAATGCTGAGCCATCTCGCGGAAGTGCTATCTTTGCAAGCGGATCACTGGCACTTGCAGAGAGCCGTATCCGCAACGGTATCGGATCGCCACCCCAGGCTGGATGGATCCGAAGGCTGCGTAATATCCGTCCCGTATCCACATGATCGGAGCCGGCAAGGGAGATTATTTTCTCGGCGTAATACTCGCTTTTATGCATCCAAACCAGAGGTTTTCTGGCGTTTGTCGGCTGCGAACCCATCGTTTTACAATCCATATTTCTTAATCTTATGGCATACTATATGATAATTTGCTTGACAGCACCATACCCGTTATGGATATATGAAAGTTGTACGCTCATCGCTGATGGGTTTCTATGACATAGGATGAAATTTTCAATGATATTGGGTGGCGTCTTGAGCCCAGTTGGTCACTGCACCGATTGCGGCATACAAGTTGATCTTTCAGAGGGTAACCTGGTACCAGGTTCTGCCTGCCCGGATCCTTCGTGCCCATCTCATCATCCTGACCAATGGGAGCGGTGGGCTAACAGCCAACAAATACAGCTTTGCCCAGTTGGTCCCATAGACTGGCAACGAATACGCGACTCTGTTGCCTCGTTCAAAGCCTACATTCGCGCACTCTAACCTTTCTTTCCCACCGTTCCCAGCGGGAAATTAGCTGCCATTGTGCTGATAGAATAGTGCCTACTATTTTATCATTGGCGGTACCATCCATGAACCATCTTCGCGTGCACCTTTCGTCCTGGGCACCCTCATTTCCTGATCTGCACAAGCTCCAGTTCTTCTTTGCTGGGTTCGCCGCCCTCGCCTATCAGATCGTGAGCTTCAAGCTAATCAGCATTTCCGGCCTGGGTGATGCAATCTCGGTGGCCATAAGTCTAACCGCCTTCGTTGCGCTCTCCGGTGTTGGAGCTCTGATTGGCTCTCGTATCGAGCCTGGGCAAACCGGGTTATGGGAGTCATTGCTTGGTATTTACGGAATCGTTTTATTTGGTGCAGTGAGCGCCCTGGGTATCGATACAATCGTTGCCACTTCGGGCGCATTATCCGCAACTACGAAGCTGTCAATCTTTCTGGCTGTGGTATCTCCGATAGCCATAGTTTCCGGCATGTTGATTCCAATGCACCAAACTCGGACAAGCTTGATGTCTGGTGAGCGTTCGGATTTCTCGTCATTCCTCCCGGTTTATATCGTCTTCCATGTTGGTGGAGCTGCCTCGCTTCTATTCATCGAGCAGTATGGTTTTCCAATTCTTGGCTGGCCTCTGGTCGGCTGCATTCTCGGATCACTCTCATTGATGAACGGGTTGTCAGCTGTCGGTGTTTCCGGTGAGACATACTGCAGCGACCTTCGCCAATCAGAAATCCGCCAGCAAGCAGTGAAGCGCCTAGTTTGGTGGTTACTTGGCCTATCAATTGCCACGGGCTATTTCGGCATCATCACGTACAAGGCCTTTGATTACCTGGTAGGCCCAAATATTCGAAACTACACGGTCGTAACAGCAATGGTATTTGTGGGCCTCAGCCTTGCAGCCATCATTGCACGAAGTTTCCGCTTCCAGTTTCGTGAGATCATTGCCGTGACTGGGCTTGGGATTGCCTTGCTGTTCATTGCCGGCCCCGTTACCCCGATAATTGCTGAGTGGGTCGTCGTGCTGGGTTGGCCCGTTTGGTTGATTCATGCCTTGGTGGGACTGCTCTTCATTGTTCCGATTTATGCGCTGATCGGGATTTCTATTCCTTCGGCCGTCCGGCTTGGTGTCCCTTCTGCCCTGGCCCTTTTCGTCGTTTCCGTGGGTAATGCCCTTGGGTATTGGATCAACATTCTGACCGCCAGTTTCAACGTGGATGCGATCGCATTAGCGCTGATGGTCGGTGTCTCGGTTCTGGCGACAAGCTGGCGTCTGGCATGGATCGTCGCCCCTGTTGGCCTTGTAGCAGTAATGACAACCCTTGGAGCCTTCTATCCGGCACTTCACCACCAAATCCTCCATCATCGCCTTATCCACGATGCCCAATTCCAGCTATATCCGGGATCCGACAAAACTGATCTTGAGTTCAAGGTTGTCAAAAGCTGGAATACCTATGGATGGGCAACAGAGCATGTGCGGATCAACCTGTGGGCCAATGCCCCCGACGACCGCCAGCTGATTGATAGCAGGGATTACCTGGTGATTGGAGGCTTCCAGAGCCTGCAAATGGCCGATAAAGCGCATACCGTGTTCGCGGAATCAATGGCGGCCGCATTGCCTGCATTCTTCACTTCAGGTCATTCCACGGCTCTCGTCCTTGGCGCCGGCACAGGGGTTAGTGCGCGGCTCATCGCGGAGCACTTCGCAGATACAGATCTGGTCGACATAAGCCCCGATACGGGGGATCACCTCTACTATTTCGAGCCTCTAAACGACAAGGTCGCCGGCATGGTGGATCTTCACCAACAGGATGCCCTTTCGTTCGTCGCCGAGCAGGCCCATCAAGGTAAACAGTACGACATTATTTTTTCCACGGTGACTGGGGCTGGTTACCAGTTTTCGGCCATGCTCTATACCAGGGAGTTTTTTGAAGCAGCAAAATCTGTACTCCGACCAGATGGCGTTTTTGCTTTCTGGATGGATAATCGGTTTGGCGCAGATTATGGTGCCCCAGGCATTTTGTCAGCCATGCAAGCGACCTTCCCTCATGTTCAGCGCGTCTCTGTCTTTCCGGGGATTATGAGCCAGGACGAGCTGCCTTATCAGGTCGTCATTGGTTCCGCGAATCCGTTGCACGAAAACGAGGTGCGCTCGCTGCCAATTCTAGGTTATATGAACGACAAGCGACTCGGGTTGGTCGACCCGGACCTTCGGCAACCATTAGTGACAGTATCGGATACTCTTGCGGAGCGTCGGGTCTGGAATGACAACTTTCCTGGGGGTGCGGAGCCCGGCCAGATGACAACACTCAGGTTTGCCTATGATTATGCGTTTATCTATCAAGCGTGGGCTGACTGGGCAACAATGCTTGCTGAGGGTCAGGGCCATTAACGCATAGGGTGTCTGGGGCGCCAACTTGCTGCGCTGCAACTTTCGGCTCATGTTGCATGAGCGCGCTCAACTCATGCTATCAATCTTTGTTCGTCCACTGGCCGTCATGACGAGCGCCAATGTTGTCTTCAATCCATGCTTGCCACTGGGCCGATCTGATGGTGTCCGGGGCTTGGCTCGGTGAATAAAGATCAGAGTCGCCATAGATGACCTGCTGAGTAATTCGAGGGCGGGATATGCCTGCATATTTGCCGAAGGCTATCCGATTTATGGCATCCCACGCATCGGCCAGGCTGGCTGCCTGCGTTGGCAGGGGATAGCCTCTCAAGAATGGTTCAAGCCATGTCATGTAGTTCAAGTCGGGGTTATACACGGAAAGTACGAGCCGATACTTTAGCCACGGGGTCAACTCGACAGTGCCATCGCCTCTGCAGCCCGGGGAGCCTACGCCAAATCGCTTAACCAATTGTCCCATGCCGTAGTAATCCGCATAGGCCTCAAGACCCACCCTGTAAAGGATTACGCCATCTAAGATGAATGGATCCAGGTCAGACTCAGTTAGTCCGTATACATTGCCCGGCGCCGAACTTGCATTACAGGTCTGTGTTCCGGTTTCCTTCAAGGCATCTTCCATCCCGACCAGCCCGTCCTCACTTTCCGGTTTAGCCGGCAAGGGTCGCAAGGGATACTCACAATGCGCAACCTCATGCCAGAACTCCATGGCATCGCCGTATTGTTCCAACCATTCCCATTCACCGGGTTTCAGCCCATCCAGTAAGGCAGGGTCGATGGTGTAGCGCGAATAAGTTGCCAGTGGCTCATCATCATGACTGATGAGGCAATAGTCATCATAGTGAGCTGAGAACGAACGCTTTCTGGTGTTAACTTGGAGTGCAAAGCTGGTCTGCTCAACACTTTGATTTTGCAGCTGCGTGCGTATGTCCAGGCCAGCGCTAGGGTCTTCCGAAGCAAGGCGTTGATACCCGAGATTCAGGTTCCGAAGTTTTTTTTCTATAGCTTTCTGGACAGGGAGCTCTGGCAGTCCGGGGACTGGCATGCCCACCGGCTCCCGTGGCAAAGACTCGGGTGATCTATCGATGACAAATACGGGAACCTCTGCTTCTGAGGTTGCTGCGAGCGAAGTACACACTTCAAACGGGGTAAGCTGCCGAAGTCGATCACCAAGCCCCGCTTTCTGGTACGCCTCAAGGGCCTTATCGATTGCTCCTGACGGTAAGGGCCCAATGATTTTTTGGACTCGACTGGAGGCGTTACAGGCCCTCTCCCACGCTACAGCGATGTCATCCGCTTTCGCTGGCGGAGTGACCAAAATTGTCGCTACAAGCAACCCTGTGAGGGCGTTCGCAATCTTTCCTGGCATTCTCGTGGACCTCATCCTGGAGCCATGGTGGGTGAGGATGATTGATGATCAGTCATTTCTGCTCGCCGATCCTTCAGTATTGCGTTGAGGTACTTCAAGTCTGTTCTTACGTCCGGCGCCAGCTTGATTGCAATCTCGGGGCGCGTCACTGCAACGTACAGCAGGTTTAATTGCTCAATTTCGGTACCGGTAAGGGGTTCTTTGTTTGCATTAATCTTGGCCAGCAGTTCATCCCCCAGAGAGAGATCTTCACACAAGTGCACTTGCGGCCACTGCCGTCCTTTCGATTTGTGCGCCGTGGTCAGAATGATGCTGGATTCTGACTCTTCCCGCCGATCGGCTGCCTGGAGATCGTCAATGAAATCCAGAGAGCGAGCGCGATACTTCTCGATCAACTGCGTCAATCGTTTCATCGTGGCGTCACCGGTAATCTCGGTCAGCTCTTTAAGCTGATCCCACGACTCATACAATTTGAGATCTTCATCCCGCACGTTGAAAAGGTCATCGCGATATAAGGCGTAACCAGACTCGATAAGTTTCACCAGGTCTTGAGATCCACCAACGATGGTGAACGGAGATTTGTTTTCGATCGCTTCCACCGCATGCTCAAACAACGTCATGTTATTTCGAGCAATAACGGTTTGCTTATACTGGGGGTCAAACTCCTGAATGTGTGGTCCGGCCCCGCGCATACCCACCATCTCGCCCCGGATGCCCAGAATTATGTTCGCAAGCGCGGCAATGTGGTTGCCAAAACGAAACGAAATGCTCAAGTGGCGGACATCATAACCACTCCTTTCTGCGTCCTGGAGAGCATTGACCGCTCCCCGCCAGCCATAGATTGCCTGAAACTCATCGCCGATCAGAATCTTCTGTGCATGATCCTGATTATTGAGGATAGAGCTGATGACAGGGTTGGCGTCCTGGAATTCGTCGGCATAAATAAGATTGTCCCGCAGCTTAGGTCGGGAGAGTTGGTACAGCTTCAAATAGCTATCGTGAAGAATCGGCATGGCATTGCCCGGGTCAGCCATCATGTCCCAGACTTTCTGGGCGTAACGATGCACTTGAGAAACGAGTTCGTCCTTCATCCCTTCGTCGTCGCCAGACATTACTTTCTTTGGCAGTGCATCTTCTGCTACATGATGACGGAGCACTTTATCGTCAGCAGAGTTCTGGAAAGCGCCTACCGTCTTCAAAACCGCAGCAGCCAGGCGAGTCGAGTCTACCCCACAGCAACTGGTAATACCGGCTGAGCTCGCCAGGTCCCATGGCTGAATCCGTCTTCCGCCACGAGCAGCCTCAAACTTCCTCCGATAGTCCGCGTTCATCCCCACGATTGGCCTGAATGCTAATGAGTGCCCTGTTGCAGGCCTCACATGGCGCGGGAACCTTGCCTCCGCCTCTTTCTTGTTCGCGGTGTTATAGACCAGGTACAGGGCTTCACGCTTATTGCGCCGGGCGTCTTCTTCCACGGTGGATGTTTTCCCGGAGCCTGCTCTTGCTTGCACAACGACATTGCGCCCACTGCTGCTGGCATCAAAGATCGCTTCTTGTTCCTGCGTTGCTGTAAATCTGGCCATAAGTAATCCCGCAAGCGTTTATCGGGTGAATTTGACGTTAGACTGAGTAAATCCAAATGAAGGAGACCGTCTATGCCTGTTTTTCTGGTAACTCGTGAATATCAAGTCTGCGTTACCGCGGATCATCTATCCGAAGTCTCAGCGATAACCGACGCTGAGCTCGCGCAAGCCATTGAGGATGGTAAAGCCCACAAGGCCCGGGAAGTCATTCTTCCTGTCAACTCTGTAAGCCAGGTGAATGATGACCTTCTGGATGAGCCGCCCCTTGGTGCAGTTGATGGTGACCGATCCGCCAGAGACATTCTCCGGCATTCATAATTCCAGGGGAGGCAAAGCCTCCCCTTCCCTTCTATTGTCGCTATCCAAACTTCAATTCGCCGGCCCACCCCTGGTGTTGTTCTTCTGGAGTAATCCCGGCATCTACAATGTCAGTAATCAACTCATCAAAGCTCTCTGGCAGATTCTCAAGCTTTTTGATCAGCTGTTCCTTTACTAAGTCCAGCTCGCTCGCCATTTGCCGCTCGGCTTTGCTATTGGTCTCGAAACTGCGTCCAAATCTTACGGCCGATGCGCTTTGAATCGCGGTTCGCAGCAACTCAATCGCTGAATTAATGTCAGCGCCAGCCTTGCGAGCAGTCTCCATTTCGGCTTTCAGGTGGCGATGGGTTGAGATCTCATTCCGAAGCGTATTGAACTCTGCAGCTCTATAGCCCTTCTGTGCTGCTGCCTCGCTCAAAATGTCTGTGAGCGCTTCTACGGAGGACCGATAATTGTCCCTGAGCTTGTCTGTAACCAGGATGTCCACCAAGCTGTTAATTGACTGCTCCGCCCACCCTTCGGGTGCGGAATTCAGCTCGTTGTTCCACTCATCTGCAGTACGTTTGACCAGGTTGGTGTCGACCCCATCTCCCTCATCGCCAAACTGACTGCGCAGTAGCGGTTCAATTGTCTTGGCCGACGGCAACGCTTCTTGCGCTGCCAGATGATGCAGCCATGCCGAGACCGACGAATGGGTTGCGGTGATTGGATTTATTCCGGAGAGCGATCCATGGTTCCTGAGTGCGGGATTCTCAATCCGCTGAGTTTCGTTCTGGAGAGTTGCTAATGTTTGTCGAGCATCCAGCGCATTGGAGATGGCTTTAAGGTCCAGGCGGGCCAGAGAGTCTGGCGAGCCAAGGTCAAAGCGTTCACGGACAACTTCATAAGCTGCCAATAATTCTTCGTCAAAGTCCACGACGTTATCTGGCTCATTGATGTAGGGTTCATCACGAATGACGGCGTCGTGCTGCCAAGCCCTTGCGTCCATATTAACTGCGTGTACCGATGCTCTCTGAGTAAATGTGTCGGCTTGCGGGCTCCAAAGCTCATGGCCTGCCCGCGCTGCCGTTTTCATGACAGGCTGGATATCGATATAGTTAATTGCACCCGTTTTCCAATATTCCTGCAGCCTTGTCTCTGCTTGAGCCATCGCTTTTGGTATGTCCATGCGGTTGCTGACATTAAATTCTTTGCCCACAGCATCGAACATAGCGAGGCATAAATAGTTCACTCGCAGAGCTTGGGCGATCTGCTCGTAGTTATGCTCTTTTCGCGAAGACATCAACTTTCCCCGGTGTTATCACATGTTATATGTCATTCTAAACGCCAAAGTACAAGAATCAAGCAATTTTAGCCTTGACACCACTCCATGTTGCATTATGCTACTTTTCATGTTGCATGATGCCACTTACATTTAACTTTGCTTGCGAGGTCAGTGATGACAAAGCCTGTAGACGTATTTACCTCTCCAGCCCATAAAGGCGGCGTGGGAAAAAGCTTCACTCTTCGATTGCTGTACCAGGCACTTGTTCGGGTTCTCGAACTTAATGGGGAGCGCCGTAAAGTGCTCGTCGTTGATTGTGATCCCCAGGCAAATACATCCGAGCGATGGCTGCCGATGGAGGCAGAGACTCGCGATCGATTGATGGGAAAGATGCCGCCCATTCATCCGGAGCTGGAGGGGGATCGTTCCGACATCACCGATATCTGGTTGCAGAAAGTCGCGCCGGCACCCTACGCTACCCCGAATCCAAAAATTGATATCGTGCCCGCTCGAGAGATCGCGATGGACGAACTGGCGAAAAACCCGGACCAGTTCCATCTCCTTGGTATTCGTCAGTGGCTACAGCAACCAGAGATTGCGGAGGAATACTGCGCAGTCTTTATCGATACGCCGCCGAGCAAGGGCCTAATGACACAAGCCGCTCTCGCTGCCGCTACGCAGGTATTTGTTCCAGTGAAGTACGAGCCCCACCCCATTGCTGGCATGGATGCGATGCTTCATTTCATTGATTCTGAAATGATGAGTCGCACCGGTAACGACTACCCTGCCCTGAACTTCCTTGGGATCGTCGCGAACGACGTTCCGTCGAGCAACGCCACGATTTACGCCAGCTACAAAGAAGCTCTTTTGGCGCACCCGTCCTTCGGGAAGTTTATGTTGCCTGTGGAGCTGAAACATCTCGCGGCTTTCACTGAGACGGACGCAAAAACGACGTTGCCGGGAGATATCTTTGATTATCCCAGCAAGACGCACAGCCATGTGCTCCGAAGTGCTGAAGCATTCTGCAGGACTATTTTTGAGCGTGTGCCTCAATTTGCAAACTGGAGCCTCGACTTTCGTAACGGCCAATCGTTTGATCCTGACTCGGAAGCTCCGGGTCAACAATATGAGGGAGGTCAGTGAATATGAAGCGCCGTCAAATTAAGGTGTCGCTGCCAGAATCTCAGCCAGGCCTGGTCAGCATGGGTAACATGCGGCTGCAGCCGAACTACAGCCTGAATTCTATTCGGCCGAATCCATATAACCCTCGCCGCGAAGACCTCGAGAGCTACGGCCTGACCCTCGATGCGGTAAAGGCGCAAATGCGGAGAGAGGGCGAGTCGCTTGAGGACTTTCACGACCGTGTGGAAGCTTGGATTAACGACAGTTCTCATCTGGACCAGAAGGCAAAGTCAGAGTGGTACAAGCTTCTCAGTCTTGCTGTCTCCATTACAGAAGATGGGCTTAATCAGCCCGTTGCAGTTCGCCTGGTTGATCCAAGTGATAGCGTTGCGACTCTTATTTCCGGGGAGCGCCGATTTCTTGCGTCCTGGCTGGGCAACCTCAAATCGGTGCATGCCATTGTCCGTGTTCAAAACGACTCTGAGGCATCTGCTCATGCCCTGATTGAAAACACTCAGCGAAGCGACCTGTCATTCCGTGCCACCGTAACCACCCTGATTTCCATGCAGGCAGAAGCGGAGAAGCCCTTTACGGTCACTCAGGTCATGCGTCTTGGGTCATACAGTCGCGGCGGCGCCTCTTACGTTCAGCAAGCGTTGAATCTTCCGCTCGATCATCCGGTTCACAAGGCGATTCAGTCCGGGGAAGCGACCAAGCCCTATCACATCAAGAAAATTCTTGATGAGTTAAAGGCAGCGGAAATGCCCAACCCGGGACCCAGTGCTCAAGCATCCTCGCAAACCCCGGTTGACGAGGCGCTGCGCCAGCTTGAATCAAGGCCTACGGACGGAAATACATCCTCTTTTTCACGCCCAAAGGATCCCGTTCAGCCTCAAGCCAAAGCTGGAGAGGCCGAAAGCGACGTTTCCCGACCAAAGTTCAAAGCGCAGACCACAGATGAGGGCCAGCCCCAGCAAGACGAAGCTGGCATCACCGCTTCCACGCTGAACGCTCAGGTTGAGCCCTCTGCGCCCAATAACACCCCGGTTTCCCCAGAGCCAAGTTCCTGGGACACAATTCGTGACTGGCTTGCCAAGGCATGCCTGGATGCTCATAGCATCAATGGCTCTGACTACCAGCGTTTGGCTGACGACCTGGAGCAAATTCAGTCCGCGGATGAGGTTCTGGCATTCATCCAAAAGGCAGCTGCCCTGTCAGTTGATGGGGAGTGATTGTGGAGCGGAAACGAATTGATCTTCCCGGCAAAGCGGATGGCTATCTGACCAAGTATTTGGTTCCTGAGTTGGCAAAGGATCGCCTTGGTGCCGTTTGCCCACCACGAGGCCGCTCACGATGGATAGCTGATGCAATAGCTTCGTTCGCGGCCTGTGACGCTGAACAACGCAACACTATGCTTCTGGCTGACGGGCGTTTACGCACGGGAAAGCTGACGCATCTCTCGGTCCGTTTATCGCAAATTTCCCAGAGACAACTTCGATCTATGCTCACAGACTTCCGCAAGCAGTTTCCACATGAGGATCTGGAGACAAGTGGTGTTTTTCGAGCCGCCATCCTGTACCACCTTCGCAACAAGGAAGGCGTGACAATCAACGATTGATAGTCGTCGGATCGGACCAAGCTCGCAGGCAGTCAACCAGGTTAAACTTTTGACATGCCTGCTCATATAACGTACATTCGCCGGTTATCACATAGGCTATTATTTGCAAAGGCAGAGCCCACCATGATGACCACAGCATCACGACAACTTGATCTTCTTGTTCCACTGAACACGCCTCGGATCAAAGTTGCGCAACCGCGCACGTCGGAGCCCCATCATATCCGTAAAAAGGCGCTTCTTCTTTGGGAATCCCAGTTATCACATTTTATATCATGTTCTGATCTTGCTGAGCACGTTGCAGCGACACTACAAATAGACTCTTCGATACTGCTCGTCTGGCAAACCTTGTATGACTGGCCGACACCGAAGCAAGACAATCTCAACCGCACCTCCTCCCTTCCAGTAGATGATGAATACGACCCCTGCGATCACGCTGACGACCCGTTGGAACGCTTCTACGATGAGTTGCGTCAAACCGGGTATCGCCGCTACATTAGCAACTATATTCGCAACGCCGGCTATCTATCTCCTGGTGAAACCGACTTGGGGTTAGTTCAGCGCCTCCTTGATCGTCACCCAGTATCGCTTGATGCTGTGGGTCAGATTCTTTGCCAGGAGTCCCCCTACTTTGCGAAGTACGCTCGTGCAAAGGGCATTCAAGAGCCTGCACATTCAAAGCTGAACCATCCCATTAACCAGCTCGTCCTCAGAGATCCTCACCTTGCGACCGTTGCCGTAAGGCATGCGCAGCGCCTGTACCGCGAACGGCTCGTTCCCATCAGAGTGATCGCTCAACGAATGAACCTTGAGTGGACCGATCTATGGCTGCTGGGCGTAAGGTATGGTTGCTGGGAGCTGCCAGAGCCCAGGCGCATGGACGAGCTGTATACGCTCATTGTTCAGAAGAGGGTATAGCGGCACGATATCTCAACGCATATACAAATTGATAAGCCGGCAGCGCCGGCTTTTTTTGTTCAAATTTGAACGGTTTTTTTGCATTTAACGGGGAGAGGGTGTGGAGCTTGGTGGGGTGGTCGGGGCTGGTGGTACCGGCCAGCGCCTCGGGGGGGGGTCGTGCGGGCCTTTGGCCCTTGCAGCGGCCTTCGGCCTTTCTTCACGGTCAGGCAGAGCCTGACCGCTCAGTATCGGCTCAGCCAAGCGCTTCGCCTTGATCTATTGTGCCTTGAGCCATGGATCCAGAAACTGTCTCATTGTCCGCATTGTTGGCTCGGACCCGGTGACAAGGGAGCTACTCAATTGTTCAACCGTCTGGAAGATCCTCGTCGCCTGCGCGGACTCCAAACTCAATCCATTGGCCGTCGACGCCATGGCGTGGCGGGCATCCGACAAGCAAGCATCAATCTGGCGGCTGGCGCCACTAAGTTCATAGCACGCCTTCAATGACGCAACCCAGCCCTTCGTTGACTCGGAAAGCTCGTGAATAGCAGCTTCAGTGGGCAAGTCACTCAGGTGCTCCTGTGTGGGCGATTTATCGGTCTTCTGGACGACCTCAGAGACGGTGATACTGCCCTCCCCTCCCCTACCCTCTAAACTGTCACTTCCGATAAAGGCTGACCCGAAAAGCCCAGACGCAAAGGCCAGTCCAGCAGTGAGCAAATACCTGGTGTTCTGTTTCATCAGTCAATCCTCTGTTCAAATTTGAACGGTGACCCTTAGGCCACCATCCAGTCTTGGAAGTTGTCGTTGTTTGAGACCGCGATAGAGCCAGCTTTCAGCCAGTCCGCAATGCCCCCGGCAACGGACATAAACTTGCTCCAGATAACCCCTTGACCCATGATCTGATGCGCAACACCCTTCGCAACGCCTAGCTTCTGTACCCACTCAGTTGGAATTTGCTTAACCCGAGCATGTTCGTTGTTTGAAAGCAGCCGAGTCTTACCGGTCTCCTTCTGCAGGATGTGGCAGTCGGTGCTGCGTCTCTTGTCGTAGCCGCGGGTGATGGTGCCGATGTACTGCGAAGCCTCGGTGAACAGCTGGCGTTTGAATGAATTCCCCTTCTTCGCATCTTCCTGCTCTTTTGCAACAAGGTAAGCGTGGTCGTGCCAGTCAGGTGAGTCGAAGGCCACATCATCCAGAAGCTCGCCCAGCGCATCCGCCTTCTTGTGGAATACAGGTAACTGTTCAAATTTGAACTCTCCCATCATGTCGCCCAGCTCTTCGCTGTATGCGACCACAACCATACGTTCGCGTCGTTCAAAGGCACCAAAGTCGTTTCCGTTGAGTACCGCCTCGCTGATGCGATAGCCCCAAGTTTTTAGAAGGTTGCGAATCACGGCCATCGATGCTGTTTTCAGGTATTGCTTAACGCACTCCAGAACGATCACTGCAGGATTAGTTGCCTGAATCCACTGCATCAAATAGAAGAACATCGCACCAGCATCTTCATGGCTCTCTGCGTACTCGTTTCCGCAGCGAGCCATGCCGCTAACGCTGGCGCCGGTACACGGGATTCCTGCGTGTAGCAAATCCAGCTGCGGCACCTTGCCGATCATCACGTCCTGAATGGGCGCGTTGATGATCAGTGATTCAGAATCGAACAGATTGGCGTTGGCTCTCAGGCTGGCGTCGACGTACCGGCCGTCAACCTCAACAACCAAGCCGAGTCTTGACCGGATTCCACGGGCTGCTAGGCCTTCGTGAATTGATCTGGCCATGACTCCGCCGCCGTGGAAAATGCAGCCCACATCGAGCTTTTGCTTTAGTTGGAGTTTGCCTAGAATGCGTTGCACACGGCTTTTGTTACGGAACGCCTGTGCCATCCGTTTGATGATGATGCGGCCCTTGCGCATGATGGCGATGATCTTCTCGCCGGGCTGGAAGAACTTGGCAACTTCGTCGCTTTTGCAGTCAAGAATTGGTTCTTTGGTAGCCTTTCGACCGGAGACCTTTGTTGGGCCATCAGGTGTTACGAACAGGTGCAGAGCACCTTTCTTCATCGTGCCTGTGTATTGCTGACCCATCTCAAACCCTGCACGTTGCAAGCGAGGGCCTTGCAGCCAGATCCGGTTCTTGCCTCGGTGAACCATAATGTGGGTAGCTACTACTGTGGTCATATTTGATTCCTCGCGTTGGCGTTTGCCTTGTTATCGCCGGCCGGGGCCAGCTCAATTCATGTGATCATTATAGGTCTTACCGCCCTACCGCGCAAGCCCTAATGTTCAAATTTGAACGCCACCTTATTACTTCCGTTGTTGCAGGGCATAAAATTTTGCTTGCCTGTAAAGGTCTATGTGACCTAGACTTGATTTCGTGATACGGTTTCGCCAACGCGAAGCCCTGGTGTTTCAACCAAACTGAGGATGACCAAAATGGCCACAGAACAGACTGTCGCTCGTACCATATACAAAGAAGCTCGTGAAAGTTTGCCCGACCTGTCGGATCGTGTATACGCTCGGATAATCGGCTGTGGAAGCCTGAAGCTTGAAGCTAATATTCGGAAGAAGTTGGCTGATCCGCATATGCCGTCTGCTCGTGCGGTTTCTCAGGCCGAAGTGCTGGCGCCCCAGTTACTCGTGCTGCTGGACCGTGAGGGGTTCGACTTGAGCGCCATGGAGTTCGATGAGGATGGCCGGCTAATCAAGGCGCCCAAGAAAGCGGGCAAGAGTAGGTAAGGCTATTCGTTCAAATTTGAACGTTTGCTTTTGCGCGATTCAGAGCGTTTGTGCTCAAGGATTTCTGTTACAAGGGAAATGTTGGTCACTGGAAAAAGTGGAAGAGGGCGGCCGTCGATAGTGTCCACCCGCAAGAACCCGTAATCGAAAAGTTGTCCTACTGGGTGAACTACTGCATTGACGTTGATTATATCGGCGTAGTCCACGCTAGTCGGAAGCCGTTTCTTGATAATGCCGCTCTCCCACAAGAGGCCTGACTCCGTCAGTGTGAGGCGGGTGCGATGAATCCAGAGCATTGTTTTCAGCGCTTCATAAACGCCGAACCCGATGATAGTCAATGTGATGGCTGACAGCAGGCTTTCATGCTGGCCTTTAAATCCTGCGGCAAGCCCTATCTCCAGAAGGGCCCATGCCATGCCGAACAGAAATATCGCGGGAGCGCCGGCAATCCAGTGGGGCTTCGTACTAAAGGGCAGCCTGATCGTGTGTCGCTTCATTGCAGTTTCTCGTTGTTCAAATTTGAACATTTATCGTAACCCACGATAAGTGCCAGTTTTCCGCTCTGACACACTTCCTGTAGGTCTCCGTCTCAGTCCCTGGGTGATATCGCCTTGTCTATTGCCATGGAATTCGCCAATTCATCAAAGTCCGACGCCGCGTAGATCGCTGTTGTGTTGATGTTTGCGTGGCGCCCCAAAAGCCGTGTCAGGTTCAGGTTCTTATGCGCAGCAAAGTGATTCTTTAGAGCTGTGTGACGCAGCCAGTGTGTTGACGCCTCTCGCAATCTGCTCGCATCGTGCGCGCCGTCGGGTTGCTGCTCCAGCCAATCTGCTGCTTGTCGAAATAACGTTTTTGTCGCGCTATAAAGGCCGCTCCGAGATATCGAAAGGTAAGGGGCATGATACTTTGCGAGATCCGCATACCTGTTCAAATTTGAACGGGGAAGTCGGGCAATATTCGGTACCAGGGGAATATCCCGTTCATTTGGAGTGGGGTAGGGCGGTAGATTGATGCTCTCCCTGAAGTCCTTGAGGGCTTCAATCACGGGATCAGGGACCGGTAGTAGCGCCTCAACGCCGCCCTTACCTGTCATCGACCAGCCCCACTTGATGTCGCTTTTTGAGTCGACCCGGATAAAGCAGGACATGTCGTGCTCCAGAAAGTCGGCGCTTCTGGGTCCAAGGAATACGGCGAGCATCATGATCCAGCGCATGCGCGCCCGGGCAATGGGATTCTTCTTCTCCGCTACAACGTGGGCGATCGCATCAAGGTGTCGATCGGTCAGCGCCTTGATCTCACCGGTATGCTTCCGGCCTATGTTCACTTTTGGCTTCGGCATGGGGTTCGCCGCAAGCCAACCTGTGGAGTGAAGCCACGACATCATTCCGTAGATGATCGTGAGGCATCCGTGCTGGCTTCGCTTGTTCAGCGGCTGCTTAACGAACGGACGCCAGCCGGGATCGTCCTTTGGCAGCCTTCGTGGCGAAACCCATCTTTCGGAGGGTTGGGGATTCTCCAGGAATCTCGCAAATAGGAGAAAATCCTCGCGGTTAAGCATGCTGATCGCTTTGCCCTGGTCCGCACACCATAGAAGGAAGCGCTCAGCCTCCAGGCGATAGCGGGAGGCAGTATGCATGGATCCGCGCGCCTTTTCGGCAAGCCATATTGCAACTGCTTCTGCGTCCGTTTTTGCGGATAACGTTGTTACCCCGGTGCGGAGGTAGCCTTTGGCAACCGGTAGCCGTGGAAACTCGCCGGGCGTTCCCCAGGGCAATTCCTCATCGTCCACCAATCCTGACGTTTTGCTAGGGGAGGGGAGGGCGCTTCTGTACGTGGTCATCAGTTCAGCAGTCCTCTATTAGAGCTCGAATCTGCTTTGCGAGCTCATTTCCATGTTCATTTAGATACCAGCGCTTTACCCGGTGGTCGCTCGGATCCAGCTCAAAGTAGCACACATCGACGCCGGCCTTACCTGGTCGGGCGCGAGCGGTTAGATTCGCAAGGTTACGACCAACTCGGGACTTCCCAAGCCCGGTGACAGTCATTACTTGCGAGGCGGTTGCCCCAGGGTTGTCCATTAAATATAGAAAGGCCATAACTGTCCCAATTGGGATGTCTTCTTCCAGTGTACTCATTAATCGCAATGCCTTCAGGATCTGTCCCGCTTTCATTCGTCAATTCCATCATCGGTATCATTTGATACTGCATGCGTGCAGCTCTTGGCACTCCGTTTGGTGGCTCAATGCGCAGAAATATCGTGCATAGGCGCCTCGCAAACTACTCGATCGACCAACTTCTATGGTTCTGTTTTACCTGACTTTTCCCCTTCTTTCTGGTGACTGCTCGCAGCCGCATTTTATCTTGCCGTACCGGTACTCTCCATAATTAATATTATGATGATGTTGATAGCATTTCATACTATGTAGTACGTAATACGATATGATACTATACTGGAAAGAGTTGCGGAATTGCTGGGGGTGCCATGCTTTGCGTTATGCCGGAGAACCAACAAGGTATTGATTGGGTTGTAGGCGATATTCATGGTCACCTATCGGAGCTGATGGCCGCCCTGGATTCATCGGGTTTCAACGCCCAGCGTGACCGCTTATTTTCAGTTGGCGATCTAATCGACCGCGGGCCTGACAGTCATGGCGTTCTTGATCTTCTGTTTGTTCCCGAGGGTCAGCGTCAGTGGTTCTTTCCTGTGCGGGGCAATCACGAGCAGCTGATGATCGATGCGATTGATGGTGATGTAGCCGATCGCCTCAACTGGATCAGAAATGGTGGTCAGTGGGGTTTGGATATTGATCCCGGGGATCTCCAGATGATCGTAGAGGATAAGCTGCGTCACCTGCCGCTGGCTATTGAGGTTCCATGTTCCGATCGTACGGTTGGAATTGTTCACGCTGATGTTTCAAGCGGAGTTTGGGGGCGATTCAGTCCAGTGAACGATCTCTGGAGTCGTTCCAGGTTCGGCGGCGCCCGTGCGCGGGGGCCGCGGGTGGAGGGCGTTGATGTCGTAGTGGTGGGGCATTGTGTTCTTGATTCGGTTACATGCCACCAGAATGTTGTAGGTATTGATACTGGCGTTTATCGTCCTGATGGACGCCTTACTTTGATGCGACTGTCTGATGTCGTATCGGTCATCTGCGGGCCTTAGGCCTTAGTTTGAGGGGTTCATCATGAGAAAGAGTGTTATCGCTACGGTGTTTTTGTTCACCGCAATTACGGTCCTCAGTGGGCCTGTCGCTGCGGCGTTGCCGACCGTCGCTGAGATTAACGCGAAGTACGATATGGATATCGAGTCGTTAACGCCGGCCGAGCAGGTGGCATTCTGCGATAACCTTCAGGTCATTGCTGACGAGCTTGATGCTGCAGCGCCCATGCAGCTTGATGAGGCGACGGTTCTTCAAGGTGGTGACATCCGGTTCACGGGAGGCACATGCATATTGGGCATTAATTATGAGGTGGATGAGGCGAAACTATTCGAGCTGCTTCAGCAGTCCGTCTCTAGTCGGGCAGGCCAGGATGTTCCGCTTGAATTTGTCCAGGCACTGTATACCGAAGTTCAGGGTGTCGGCGCGCTCCGGCAGGCGCTTCAGCATAACATTCTCAGTGACCCTACCTTCGCGGACTTTATCGCTATTCCTTTCATGGCGGTAGAGGGTCGCTATCGTTTCAACGGCGAGCATCTTGAAGACTTCACAGTGGTATTGAGTCGGGAGCTTCTTGAGGAATGATCAAGGTTAAGTGTGGCTTTGTGGTACTGGCGCTAATCGCATGGATCGTGGGTGGCCCTAGCCTGGTGTTCGCGTCCTCCCCTGAGGTAAAACTGAGTAGTAGCTCAATCTGTCATGATAGAGAGAGCCCCTGGTACGATCGAACTCAACGATATACGAGCTTTAGTGATCTGGAGTCCTGTCTGGCCGCTGGTGGCCGGTTGCCAAAAAGTGCTGCGTTGACTCTGAGTCATGGAGACTCAACGTATACCGCTGCAGCGATTCCTCGTTACGATAGAAGGTACTTCGGTGCTGGTTGGAGCGATGTTGACGGGGACTGTCAGGACAGCCGCGCTGAAGCCCTCGTCGAAACCTCTACAACCCCCGTTCAGTTCGCTTCTGGCAAGCGATGTCGCGTTGTCCGTGGTAGGTGGGTTAGCCCATTCACCGGAAGGGTTATTCAGAATGCAGGCGATATAGATATCGACCACGTGGTTCCACTCTCCTGGGCATGGCGACGTGGCGCCTGGCAGTGGTCTGATGAGGCGCGAGAACAATTTGCGAATGATCGCGTAAACCTTTGGCCGGTTGAGTCATCACTGAATCGGAGTAAGTCAGACCAGCCCCCGTCAGAATGGTTGCCTCCGAGTGGTCAGTGTCAGTATGTGGCTCGATTTGCGCGGGTCAGCAAAGTCTATGGTCTCAAACCGACGGTAAGCGAAGCGTCGTTTCTCAAGCAGTTTCTCGGCCGATGTCAGGCGAAC
The DNA here is from genome assembly GCF_053628895.1 of Marinobacter sp. MBR-105. Lineage (NCBI taxonomy): Bacteria > Pseudomonadati > Pseudomonadota > Gammaproteobacteria > Pseudomonadales > Marinobacteraceae > Marinobacter > Marinobacter sp. MBR-105. Next base: position 92,573 of record NZ_JBRJHG010000005.1, read on the forward strand.
AACCACTAGATTAGGAGGGTGATGGCATGGCAGGTCGAAACCCAAGTGTCAGCTACGCAGAGTTCCGAAGGGTATTTATCCGGTTGGTAGGTACTAAAGCTGCAGCAACGTACGATGATTTGCATCGTGAGCTGGGAGGTACATGCTCCCGCGGTACCATTAAGAAGTATCGGGATCGCTGCCTTGATGAGTTTCGGGCCAATGGAATGAATGTTCTTTCCGAGTCGCTCCCGAAAGAACTGGTACCACTGGTCGATGAGCTATGGGCTCTTGCCTTGCATAAGGGCGGTGAAGCTTGGAGTGAAGAGCGAGCTCAAGTTGAAGGCCAATTGAGTGAGCTAAAAAATCGCTTGACCATAGAGGCTGAAGAGCGGCAAGAGCTCGTCTCTATTCTGGATCAGCGTGATCGCCAAATTGAATCGTTACAGAGCCAGGTGATCAATCAGGAGGGCCGGCTAAAAGATCAGTTGAAGTTGGCAGAACAACTTGAAGCACAAATCCGGCAACTTGGTCAGCAGATCGAACGTGATCGCTCTGAGTATGCGAAAGCGTTGTCAGAACAGCAAAGCCAATTTGATCATGAGCGGGCAGAGTGGGGCAGGGAGAGAGAGCATCTGAAGACCGAGGTTTCGTCGGCCTTGAAGCGAGAAGAATCAGAGCACGCCCGGAATCAGAAACAGGTTGACCACTGGATTCTTCAGGTCGATCAAGAGCGTACTCGCTGCGCGCAAGTTGAGGAAGAAAGGCGACGCGACCGCAAGCGATTTGATGAGGAGTTGTTGCTTGCTCGCAAGCGCGAAGAAGCAATGAGCGTCAAATTGGGATCCTATGAGAGTAAAATTGAATCCTTGGAAAGTCGTCGCGAGACTCTTGCTCAAAAGCTGGAGGATGAGCAACAACGATGGCTCGCTGATAGCAAAGTGCTTGAGCAGGAGAGAGACAGCCTTCGACTGCGTTTAGTGGAAGCTGAAACGCGAATAACGATTCAAGAACAACAAATTCACGACTTAACCGATGCGTTGGCTGATGAGTCTCCAGGCAAAGATTTGGAAGAATAGCTTTTATCGTGGAATCACGAACCATTGATTAAGGCTTTGACTGTGCCCATTCCCTTCCGGCTTTTGGCCAGCAAAGTGTTGTGGTAAGAGCGATCACCGTTGAGTTGATCCTGGCGATCCCGGGAAATGTTAAGCCAGAACCCTTCTGGTTTGCGAACCAAGACAAAAATATAACCAAACATTCTTGCGGTATTCTGGTGAGCTTTCCGGTCAAACTTTTGCTCTTTGGGCATGTGTCGCTTCATTAGTTCGATGAAATGCTTTTCAAAGCCTTCATAGGTTCGTGTAGCCCACAATTCGTTATGAAGAGCGCTGAGGTAGTTTGTGTAGCGTCTCTCTTCCTGATCAAGAATGCGTTGATTTGTTCGGCCAATGCGATGATTGCAGAAGTTATACAGAGTTTGAGCAAGTCCGCTGCTTTCACGCATGATCTCGTTATGTGCCGCGAACACGGCCCTGGATTCCTTGTCCAGAAGACGGTTGAACAGGTAATCATCAATTGAAATTTGCCAGAAGCGAACACGTCGTAGTTCGCTTTCTGAGAAAGGGTCGATTACGTCCTCGTCACTCATATTGCTCTCGTCTTCGGGCGCAAATAAGTCTTTTATGCTCGTGCCTCGAACAGAGTTATTCTCAGCAAACTCCTGCTCATACTGAGATTTTAAGTCAGTGATAAACCTGAAATTCTGTTTACGGTCTGACAGCCCGAACTTCATCATCAGCTCGTGGATTTTATCGGTGTCCTGATCACGTATGGCAATACGAAAGTTCGTTTCATAGAGGCGTTGCAGCGCTCGGTTGATCAGAGCACGAGTTGAGCCACTGTTTGGTTGGGCATACCCCATTTTCTTCGCAAGTTTTACTACATCAAATACCCAGCGGTTTTTGATGTGGGTGCGAACGTAGTCTTCGATCTCGGATTCAGGAATATCGGCCAGGCCTTGCCGGCTAACGGTGCCGTTGTTTCCGTCGATCTCAACTGCTTCAAGAAGTGAAGGTTGGCCCGAGAACAGTGACTTCTCCAGATCCATGCGTGCACCTTTGATCTGGTCTTCGATGTAACCGGCGATTTCACTAACGATGGCGCGTATGACACGTTGATCGGGGAGAGCTGCAATCTGAGAGCTGCGTCCTGTCTGTGTAGTGGATTGAACGATAATCCGAGTGCCGTTATGAGTAATTTCGTTCTGGATAATATTGCCTTCAATGTGCTCGGCAGTATTAAAGCGCATGGCGCGATCAAGAATGCCGGTAAAGAAATTCTCAGATTGGGGTTTAGATGCTTCCAGGGCCTTGAGGTATTGGGCATCACTTTCTTGCAAATAGCTGATGATTTTTTTGCTGTTGGTTCGGGCGCGCCTGGTGATTCGTCGCCCCTGGATGCGTTGTTCCAGCTCTTCTTCAATCGCCGATTTGAAGTTCGATTTGTGTACCGGAGCCATGGTGAACTTTAGTCGAGGCTGGCCGCCTTTCATGGTTTCAATCGACGCTACGTTGAATAGACCATATTCTGCGAATTTCTTGGCCTTGTTGATCACCGTAACGCGAGTAGCAGGTAAGTCGTGGTTCTGTAGCGCTGTTTGGATCTCGGAAAGAGAGACGATAGCAAAGCCCATTTGGTCAACAGGGCTGTTTGATGCGACGCTGAGTAGCACTGACAAAGTTTGGCGGTCAGCCGCTCGAAGGTAGTCTTGGGAATCGAGGTATTGTTCAACTTCGTCACTGTTTTTGATGACGGAGAAGGGGATCTCAAAGAAACTCTGATTAGGTCCGTTGTGTTCCTTGCTCATATTCCTGGTGCCCAGAGCCCTGGTTCGTGTTTTCGTTGTGACGAACTCTGGCATTGGTTTTTCAGGATGTCAATACGCTTACCTTGGTTTTTTGTAGGACGCTGAATCTTTCATTGGTTTTTTGGTGTGTGTGGTCATCTTTCCTTGTATCTGGGTGTATATGGTGGCCGGGTGAAATTTTATCCACAGCAATTAAATCTCTATATACTCTTTCTAATCTAAAGCTCTACTAATTACGTGCTTCATTCGTTGTCTTGTTTTCTTTTTTATTTCAAACGGTTAAAAAATTGCTGAGCAAGGTAAGAAACCATCTATTGCAAGGTAAGAACCAACCAGAGGCATTGTAAAAACCAATAGGAAAACCATTGTAAGCAAGGTAAAAACCACTTTTTTGCAAGGTAAAACCATCTTCCAGAGTTATCCACAAGTTGAGCAAGGTAAAAACCAACCACGGGCATTGTAAAAACCATTCGAGGGCTCCAACTGCTCAGTATTTGCTCGTTTTTGGATGCTTTTTGGGTGCTGAGCAATGTAAAAACCATTTGTCAGCAATGTAAAAACCATCCCCGATCTGCTGAGGCAATGTAAAAACCATGTTTCGTTGCATGGATCTCGGCTCTAGGTGATCTGTTTAGGCCTGGGCCTTCCTGGAGCAACGTAAGAACCATGTTCCTCACATGAATTTCTGTGAACCCTTGTGGGTGGCTGTTTTTTTCGGCTTTCAGGCAATGTAAGAACCATGTTGAGCTGGTACGGTCTCTTCCGGGGCAATGTAAGAACCATGTTGTCGCTCTTACTGGTGAGTTTGAGGCAATGTAAGAACCATCATCACTGGTGGGGGCTTTAGTCCAGGCTTATGGCACCCCAGATTATCAAATTATATTCAATGCTTTCTCCTTTTTAGGCCTGCTTTTGACCCTCAAATGGTTTTCCGTGATGCTTTCTGGGCTTTCATTGGTTTTTTCGCTGGTGGTCTTTTCTTTCCTTGCTCAATCTGTCCACGCAAATGGTTTTTTGTGCACCATTGTTTTCTTACCTTGCTCTGAGCCCTTGGTCTGACTGTGTCTGTGGCGGGTGAAGGTGGTGTGATTCATTATTGATCGTGAATTGTTTCAATCAAGGTAAGAACCATGTTTTGTGTTGATCTTTCTTTGTTTGGGCAAAATATAACCGTGTTTATCGCATAGGGTATTATTATTAAAACGTACACAATAATGTCTCGATCAATCTGATCGTTTTGGAGTGGTATATGGTTTTTCCGGGGGGTGTTATTTCTTACATTGCTTATGGTGTATCTAGGTCGTCTTTGCAACTACATGATTGCGAACTGAAAGTCAGGCTTCAGATCGATAGAGCAACGTAAAAACCAATTCTGGGGCTTATGGATTAGTGTTCCCCGTGATTGTTACAATTTGTGCCTGTTGTTATCGCATCATATACATTATCAAATGGTATATGGCCATTTTGGTCGCTTTTTATTGGCTGTTCGCGGCCGGCAATGGTTTTTCTGTCGGCACGATAGCCTTACATTGGTTTTTGGGGCACCATTTTTTTCTTACATTGGATGTCAGGTCTGTGTGTTAACCCCCTGAAATGGTTTTCTTTGTGGGTGTTTTTTCTTTCCTTGCTTGAGCTGGCTCCAAGTTCTCCGGATGATCAGGCAGCCGCCTGCTGACGTGCAGCGCGGTTATCATTTTGACATACAGTTTCTTAACCCCGTTGATCCGAAGGTCTTAATGCCCTATTATGGTTTCATCGCTGGTATCCACCGGCAGCAGGCCAATGCCACTAAGAGGATTTCTCATGTTCACTGCTCAAGATCCAAACACGTCATCATCGATCGTTATCCCTGTCAGGGTTGCTGGATGGAGGGGTGGCGTAACGCTCGTAATACCCCGGGTGACCGATTGATGCCTCGCTGGCCTGCCTGGCACTCAGGTTCAGTTTTGGATGCGTTGACCTTTCGTGGCCTTGATGGGGATACCTGTAGGTTACAGAGATGCTTGTTTTGGCCAAGAAGGTGGTATCTGTCGTGATACTCTTTCTGCAGAGTCTTGTAGCCCGGAGTTTGTAATGAACCGATTCACTGTTTCCGTCGCCACTTTGCTGTTGTCATCCTCATGTGTCATGGCTCAGATTCCCTACTCTGATGAGGACTTTGCTCGAGCCTATGCGGATTCGATGTGCCAAAGTTACCAGGTTATGGTTCGCGATCTGTCTGGATTAAGTGGCCAGAATACTGTGCCTAAAGGTGTAGTGCGCGAAACCTTCAAGGAGTTCCCGGATCTTGAGCTTCGCAATCTGTTAACAAAAACCGTTGACCTCATTATTCAGTCTCCGTCTCGCGGAGATCGGTATCTGAAGGGTGGTCAGTTTCTCTCGGATTGTCAGGATGTAGCCCTGCGAGCCTATGAAAGGGCAAATTCAAAAGCCCCGGGTCGGAATCCGTCAGTTCCATCTTTTGAGGCTGCCGCTCCGCTCCGAGATTCAGCTGCGAAGTCGGATCAATCTCCAGCCAGCTCTTTGCGGCAACGTCGATAGTTTTATTTTTGGAGTGATTAATTTATGAAGAAAACCTTGTCGATTGGCCGGAGGCCTACAAAAGAGCGACAACATCGTGACGATCAAAGGCTTGCGGGCGCTTTAGAGCCATACCTTGCAGGTTTGTTTGAACTGCAGCCCGGCCGGGATGGTGAGTTGCCGGCCGTGAGAAAGAAATCAAAAGACCCGACGCATAATCCAGACCAGCTGGACGTTGTCCTTATGCGTCGAAATCCAATGCCGCTGGAGAACGAATACGATGTGGCAATCACGGAGCCAAATGGTGCAGCTTTGGCCCAATGGATTGCCGCTGGCATCGGCCGCATGTTCCCGGAGCAATACCGTGCTATTGCGGAAATTGATGCTTGCCATGTGGCGGCCCAAGAGGCGCAATCTGCGAATCGTCGAGCTGACAAACTGAGAAAACGCTACTACAGGCAGCGTGAGGAAGCTGAAATCGCTGCTCACGAGCCTGGAGAGACCGCATATCAAAGGGATCGCCTTGCGCAGATCGCAGAAACAACTCGGGCAGAAATGGAGATCGCTAACGCTATCGAAGCGGCTGACCGATACTTCAGGCTCGATCAGCTTGATCGTACTGGGGTGTGCAGTACCACCGAGGGGCGCCGGAAGCTTTACCAACTGAAGATTCTGTCCGTCTGGGATACGGTATACAGCGATCAGCGGGTAGAGGGCATGCTGCCGGCAAAAGCTGGTGCTCAACTCAGAACCATAGGTAATGTCGATTCCGCCGAGCTTGTGGAGATAGTCCGGCGTTTTGCGAGCTCGGATTGTTCGACACTCCCACATGTCAATATCTGGTTGCGGGATCTCGCTCAGGCCTTCCTGAAACTTTAATTAGCCGCGATGAGCTAGTATTCCTGGTTAATCCGTAAGTGTGTTCAGCCCCAATTATCGCGTGTTTCGACTGGTATCATTTTTATCAGTTCATACAAGCGTCCAATTGGGGAAGTCATGATGCCGAACAGGCGATTACCGCTATACCTTGCCATCGTCACTGCCACAGCCGTTTCAGGCTGTGGTGGTAGTTCTGAAGAAGCCAAAAACCTCGAATCAACCACGCCTCCTGTCGAGCCAAGGGTTTTTCTGAGTGGAGATATGTCCCTCGATGAGAGTCTGGTTGCTGACAATGCCCAGGGCGTGTATGGCTACCAACCGACAACAGTTTTAGGTGATCCTGAAGTTGTCGGTAGTGGAGTTGCCCTAATTAGCACAACGGGACGCATGATCGTTGCAACTGAGGATGTTGTGGCGTTTTCTCGGGTTGAGCATAACGGTGCGTCCTTCACTGGTGATCTGGTACACGTTGATTTTACAAAACCGGACGGAGTCAGTCAGTTCTCTATTTTTGGCAAGCGCGATCAAGAGAGTGGTGCAGACCCGTTGACAAATTTGGTGGGTACCATTGAAAACGAAGATGGCGGCCTTGAGCAGACCTATCGCCTGGTTAAGCAATCTGAGCCAGCCCCCATCGCCAGCATTGCTGATATTGCGACGACCTATCGTTTTACCGATGAAGCAGGCATCGTGACTGTGCTTACTATTGATGACCAAGGAGGGTTGTCAGGAACGGATACGACGGGATGCACATATTCCGGCCAAGTCTATGCTCCCGATTCTGAAAGCCACCTCATTGAGGCAGCTTACACTGCGTCGAACTGTGGGAGCACTACCTCTGTAACCGGGCAACAGCGCGACGGTAGCTATAACGCTCTGGGATATTTTGATGCTGAGCTGTATACGCTCGCATTGTTTGGCGCCAGTGAAGACGTGGTACATCGCTTCGCTGGCGAAGACATCAATGCACCAGAGCCGGAACCGGAACCGGAACCGGAGCCCGACATTGATGCGGACCAATTCGTATCCTCCGACTTTACTGTAGAAAGCTCGGTTGTAGCTCGATTGAGTGTGGGCGTTTTTGGCTATGAAGATCTTCCAATTGAAGTAACCGGTGGATCGGAACCGCTCGAAACTGGCAAGGCATTTGTAAGCTCTACCGGCCGAGTATTCGCTGCAACACCAAAACGTCGGTTCTTTTCCCGTGGTGTCGTCAATGAAACCAACACTTTCATTGACGATGTTACCCAGACTCAGGTTTCCATCGACACCCAGATTGATCCGGTTTCAGTCATTAGAATGATTCCAGGGGATGATTCGGGTACCCCGGTTCTTTTCGGTAGCCTGGAAGATGCCGAAGGCAATTTGCGGGTTCGGTACAAGCTATCTCCGGATGAAACGGCTTCGCTGCCGGATGGGGGTCTGCTTGAGTTCAGCGCTTTGTCTGGCACTTATGTTGAAACAGCTGCGGGTGGCATCAATACGGAGTTCACGATTGATTCCGAAGGTGCGCTGACTGGTAGCGATACGACAGGTTGTGTATTCCTGGGTCAAGCGCATATCCCAGATCCTGCCATAAACCTCATTGAAGCACGATTTGATGCAGCCAATTGCGGGGCGAGTCCCGAGGCCAGCGCAGCAGAGCGAAATCAAACATTCAACGCTATCGGTACAGTGTCCAGTGGAACGCTCACTTTGTTCATGGCTGGCGAGACTGATCTTACAGCTGAATTTGAAGGTGCGTTGTCCGGTATCTAATTGCCGGACATTCCATAATTGATAACGGAGTCAACCATATGAAAATGCTCAAAACTTCTATTCTTTCAGTTCTCGCCGTGTCTGCGATGGGTGCATCCGGGCTGGCTGCTGCCCAGGGCTACACGTTTGTTAACGATCGCTCATCCGGAAGCGTTTACGTGGGTGCTGAAGCCGGGTGGGCGGATATCGGGCTCGACACAACAACTCAGACAACGGTAAACAGTGTTCAGGTCGTCGAAACTGAAGAAAGTAATCAAATGAGTGGTTTCGGCTACCGCGTCTACGGAGGCTATCGGTTCAATATCAATCGTGGTTTCGTGGCCTTCGAGGGCGCCATTGGCCAGGACAATGCAGAGTACATGGCTGAATCGAATATCAGTAAGCGAACCGTCGAATCAGACTTGGGTTACGGTGGCGCGATCCTGTTCGGGCATGAACTTTCTCAAGTGAACAGTAGTGTCGAGATCTACGGTCTGGTTGGTTACCAATACCTGGATATCGAAGTTCTCGATCAGAATGCCGGCGGGGCAAAGCGCTCCGAGGAAACCTTGGCTGGCCCATCCGTTGGCGTTGGTCTACAAGCCGGTCTTGCAGATAACCTGTCTATCCGCTTCCAGTATTCCAGAACATTCTTTGACGAAGAAACCTTTGATGGCGTAGATCAGGATTTTGATCTTGAGCCTGCAGCCAACCGATTTGCGATCGGATTAATTGGTCGTTTCTAGCGGACCATGATCAGCTAAGGTCAGAAGCCCTCGAAAGAGGGCTTTTTTATGGATTGCCGCGTGTTCATCAATTCAGGCACATCCATCATTCATTCCAAGGTGTTACTGCTTCTGGGCGGACTCTTTATACACAGCAATTTCACGTTCCAGGTTGGAATAGAAGCCTAGAATCTCATCGTCTGAAACTGGCTTGTCTAGTGCCGACTGGGCGCGCTTGTTCGAAATCTGCAGTCGCTTCTCCGCGAAAACGTGCCGCAATACACTTGGAGGAAAATCCTTTCCTTCGTTCTCGTTCATGTGAACGCGCAGCTTCTTGAATATCTCTGGTGATGGGGGGTTGTTGAGCTTCTGCTGAATATCCTTCTCGCGAATCTCATACAATTTGCCCCACGAACGGATGCCCATTTCCCAGGCCGCTGAAAACGTCCGATCTTCTGTAATCCAGATTCGAGTCGCACTCCCTTTCTTGTTAATGTGAAAATAACATTGATCGTGATGGCATCGATTACCCCGGCCGATCCCAATCGTCATACCGTGAAAGCCGAGTCCGCGCAGGGGCTTTGTTGTTGGTGCATTTGTTGAAATGAAATCAATGTACTGACAAGCTGCGCTGCGTGCTAACCAACGTGCTTCGTAATACCGAGCACGGGTATGTTGATAGTGGTGCCAGATATCAAAAGGAACATTGTTGGGGTGCTTCAATGTGAACCATTTTTGATAATGCTTGCCGCGGATAGCAACCACAACGCGATAGCCGTAAAAGCCTGAGGATAAATCCCCTTTTTCATACAGAATAATTGCCATAACTTACTGGTGCCTGCTGTTCCACATGATGCATGACTGTGATGAGCTTGCGTGGCAATATCGAGTCCTGCTGTCCGTGCCAGAAGCACGTAAAGACCTTTGTTCTTTGAGCGGGTGAAGCGATGTGCATTTGTCTATGCATCGTCGCTTTATCCCCAGTCTAACGTATTTCGGGGAGTCGTGCGGGCCTTTGGCCCTTGCGGCGGCCTTCGGCCTTCCTTCACGGTCAGGCAGAGCCCTGACCGCTCAGCATCGACTCAGCCATAGGCTTCGTCTCAGGAGTATGCCACAAGCATTGCGTTAGCTACTGGTTCCCGGCTCTAGCAACGCAGAGAGAGCGATGCGGGCCTTGGTTACCTCGGATGCAGGGTGGCGCCCCGTTGCATCAATGCGCCTGTTGTGCAGCAGCATCTCGTAGTCTGCGAGAACGTCCAGCACGAGATGGAGATTACAGGTGTTGGGGTCAGTCAATACATCGGTTAGGGCCGTGGCGATGGCTGAAGCCAATTCCGCTTTACTCTCAGCCTGGATGCGGCTCGCAAGCAGGTCTGCCAAGGCTACATTATAATGTGGTGTGGGCATGGGGGTCACCGATTGGAATTTGAGTGGAGTAGAGCAGGGCCAGGGTGGCCCTGCAGCGGACGGGTTGCTGGCGATCAGGCAACCTGGGCCGGCTCACCGGTCAGTTCCTCAAGCATAATGGCCAGCTGGGGGCGGTATCCCTTTTTGATTAAGTATAAAACCTGGTGGTAGATCCCCTGGTTGTTGATCGACGACGCACGTTTGTCGTTGGCTTCCACCTCATAGATCAGATCGTCCAGACTCTCCTGCACGGATTCGCGATCGGTGGCTTCTTCGAGTTGCTGAGTTAACTGGTGAACAAGGCTCGACGCATCTTTGCCAGACACTTCGTCGGCGGCAGTCAGAAACGTAGCGGCCAGTTCCCGAAGAACCGCTTCCTCTGCAGGGATGCGTAGGAAGCCTGTGGACACGCTGCCTTTGCTATTGATGGCTGCCAGCTCAATCGCCTTGGTGTGCTCGCGGGAGTCAAAGTCATAGGTTTCCACCAGGTCGACTGACAGGCCGGTGGTCGTAATCAGTCCATTGCGTAATTCGCTTTTGGGATGAAAAACAGGGAAGAATACGGAACGGTTGTTCATAGAGTTTTCCTCACGTTGGCGGTTGCCTTGGTATCGCTGGCGGGTGCCAGCTCAATGTAGTATTAATTATAGGGCTATGAGACCTGCTTTGCAAGAGCGAGGAACGAAGTATTTGTGGCTATAATGCGCCCGACAGATCTGTGTTGAGCGCACTATAAACTGCTACCATGCTGCAGCGTCCGTAGGCGGACGTTCTACCGTCTAGTTCGTTTAAACGGAGGAGGTTTCCTTTGGTTGTTTCTCCCGTTGCAGGGCTTCTTTTGCCAATGCCACCCACTCGGGTTTTGCACTCTCTGGGATTTTTCCGCGCGCAAACGTTTTCCGGAGTCGTTGGTCGATCTCGCAATATTTCGCGATCTTCGTCAGACCTTTGTAGAGCGACGCTGAACGTTGCGCGGATGCCGCTTGGTGCTTCTCTCGAATCTCATTCATGCTGACGCCGCTGACCACATCAATGAAGATTTCGAGGTGCTTGATGTCCCAGGCTTTCAGTCGATCGGCGTAACTGGTGTCGGTCAACTGGGAACGAATCGACTCGCAAATACGGTGCTTACTCCAGCCGCGAGTGTTGAGTTCGTTGGCTGCTGCGATCAGTTTTTGGAGCGAAGCTGCGTCATCCACTTGCTGCTCAATGTGAGGGGCAAGGGGTTCTGCATCAGTGAGGCAAGTACCTCCTTTCCAAACTTCGTAATGAAAGTCTTCAAGGCACTTTACGGCGACTTTGTCATGAAAAGCGTCGAGAGCTTCGTCTTCGAGGCTCTCTGTCGGAGTGTCATCACTCACAAATACCGAAATCGCCTCCCAGGCTAGTTCGCGATCGTTTGGATTCAGGTTCTTTGTTGGAACTTGTGGGATGAGCTTTACGATCAGATCCGTCATTCCTAGTTTCCTCATTCGTGTTCGTCGTCGGCTTGCTCGCGCTGGACCTGTACCCAGTCCCAGTACCCAAGCCGCGTGTCATCGTTGGCCACTTCCTGCTGCCAGTCAGCTACAGGGAATTGCGGATCGCTACCCCAGAAGTTGTCACCCAATTCAGGGTGCTGATCAAAGTCAGTTGCTTTCATGGTTCACCTCTACGTTTGTAAGGGGGCGTGGCCAGCAGCGTCAACGCAGCCGCTGGCCTGGTATTCATTTTTTCGGGGCGACCTCGTAGGTCATCTGGAAGCCTTTGTGGCAGAAGCCGGTTTGGTTGGTAATCGCATCGCTGACAGCGTCTTCAATGTCGCTTTCATCTGGTGGGGCGTTGTCGCCGGCTACCTGAACTTCGACGGTCATGGCGTCGTCCAGATCGGCAGTGTCTTCGGGGTTGTCAGCGTCCCATTTGATGCTGGTGACTGTTGCCTTGATCAGAACGCTGTATTGATCTTCGGTGTCTACCGGTTCACCTGGGTCGAACCCCTCAGCATCGATAACTCTTGTGAGCTGGTATTCATCACACCAGACAGCTCCGCACTCGTTGCAGTTAACGCCCTGGTGTGCAAGGTTTCCATTAATCTCGACGCTGTCACCGACGATGTCGGTGCTCTGGCATGCGGGACATTTTCCATAGTTGTCACGGACGTATGTTTGCTCGCGGGTAAGCGGCTCCTGATTAAGAGTATTGAGCAGGGATTCGGCGCTGACAAAAGCTTCGTTCTCAGCGTCCATAAAAGTACAAGCCAGTACCAATTCGGAAATTTGGTCTGGGGTCAGGGGCACAAGAATGGGAGTCATGGCTGACATTGTCGTTTCCTCGCGTTGGCGGTTGCCTTGTTATCGCTGGCGGTGGCCAGCTCGATTTACGGTTTAAGTATAGGTCTATACGACCTATTGTGTCAACTATGAATCATGGTTCGCGAAGACAGTTTGTTGATTGGCTCCAGATCGCTGACGGCGAGAATCTGGAGCTGCTCATCAACCTTGGCTCTGATAAGGATGATCTGCCGGCTCGTAGTCAGGGTGTGCCTGCCGCCAGGTTTCGTAAGAATTTGCTAGTAGCTCAGCCTTGGCAATGTCTCGTTCTGTGGAATCCGGATTGCCTTGTACTTTTTCCAGGTGGCGCTGCGCTTTGGCACATGCTTTTTCGATCACCGCAAGGTCATAGTTTTCAGCGAATCGCAGAGCAGGGGGGTGTCTCAGTGAGCAATCCCTGAATAGGGACAGATCAACTGGGCGCTGAAGGGAGCTGGCGGTAACAATTTCTCGAAGCTCGCGAAATGCATCTGGATATCGATCAGCCCGGTTAAACTGTTTGAGATATCCCAGCCGCTGTTCCGCCAGCTCGACCGGCAGATCAATGGATATCGGTAACTTGGTGTCTTCGGTGATTCCCCCTAGCGTCGGACGGGCGCCGTGCGCTGCGTGCTGAACCATGCTGTTGAGGATGTTTTGATATTGGCGAAGGTATGCCGGCCCTATGTTAAAGCCCTCTCTACGTGCATCTGTCGGAGCCAGAATGCCTTTGCAGTGTTCACCCTCATACCAGTGCCCGCGAACAGCAAAATAACCAGAGAAATCATCTGGGTCGCGTTCTCCGTTTGTTAAAATGTCGACCTCACTTTGCGGGGCAGGGGTGACCGCAATGATCTCAATGTCATCCATTCGCGGGCCAAAATAATCTTTGGCTGCTTGTAGCTGCAACGTGTCCAGTCGAACGTTGTTCACGTAGTCGCCATAGGTCTTTCCGGTTTTTATGAGCTCCCTTGAGTATGCCTGCCCCCAATCGAGAACCGCCTGTAATTTTTGGGGATCGCGATACACTTCAGGGAGTGCCTCGGCGGCCTTAAAGATGCCGGATATAACGGCTGATGCGGATTCTGGTGTTAGGCCGCTGACCAGGAGATTTTCAGCGATGGATGCCTCATTATTAAATGTGGTCGAAATTGCTTTCCAGATGATTGACCCGTCCACTTCTTTTGCAAAGTTTGACGGCGTTGTGGCCATTTGATGAAGGTTGCTCGTCACATTGCTGGCCACGTCATAGAAAATCAGGTTCACTCCGGCGTTAACGTGGGCCCAGTGTTGTCTGCGAACGCCAAGGAACTTCGAGAGCAAGTTGGTACGCATAGCTTCAGCATAAAAGTCGTCCCGTTCCTTGGAGTCCCAGGTCACCAGTTTTCGGTCTTCCTGAAAGCTGTTTACGACATTTCGCGTTCGATTCAACTGTAGCTGAGCTATTTCAAGAACTGGATTGCTCTGGTAGGAGGGGTCAATATAAAGCGCAACACCCAGATTGGGCGTGAGATTTACCGTTTCCCCGATCAGCTGTTCCGGCCGGACAAATACGCTGCGGTGGAGTTCCTTATACATGCCGTGGTTCCTGTTATGCCATGCCAGGGCTGGCAGGGTTGCTCATAAAAGGCTCTGCACTTTCTGTCCAGTCAGCCGTGTTCACGGTATTAATTATCTCTTTTGTAGCATTGTTGGAGAGGCCCGCCTGGAGCACCTTGAGATTCACGGCCGCACGGATTTGTTGATCATTAAGGCATGTGAATACATAAGGGTTAAGGTGGATAGCTTTGTACTCTCCTTTGTCGCCGGCCTCGGCAGGCATGATCAGGTCACCGGAAAAGTCGAGCTCATCATATATGTCGTTCAGTTCTTCCGGATGGGTGTGACTTCCATGCAGGGCACCCACGAGCCCTTCCTTGATGCGAATGATTTGATCTGGATTGCCTGTTCGGAAGCGGTCACCCTGGGTCTTCTGTGCATGCGCAAGGATTTCAACGGCTGACCGTTGAGAGAGTTCCGCTCGCTCTGGGGCGTCCAGCCAATGTCCAACGCGAACCATTTTCCCTGCCGCTGTAGGTGCAACGACGCTCATGCCTGGTACGCCGGTTGTTCGTTTGCCAATAGAGCCTAGCCCAAGTGTGTTCATCAGCTCACTGACGGTAGGGGTGAGCTCAGCTTGGAAGATACCTTTTCGCGCAGCAAGAATATCTGCCTTGCTCGATGCACCCTGAGCTGTCGCTTTTGCAATCATCACATCGAGTGAGCCATCGCTGTTTTGGCTCAAAATCAACTCCGCATGTGGGCCATTCTCTTGGATCAGGTTTCCTAGATTTGGGTCAACAGCAAATTGCAGCTGTTTGCTTTCAAAGTTGTCGCCACCGGATGCCACCAGGGCAAGTTTCGCCAGTTCGAGGGCTTGTGGCTGATTTGGCCTGGTACATTTCGCCGCCTCAATGATTCGCCCTTGCAACTCGATTAAGCGATTCACGCCAGACGTGTCAGCCGTGGTACCCGCGTTGACAAGGTCTTCCTGGAGCAAAACAATTTCGTTGGCCAGCTGATCAGGTTTGGCCTTATACGGGAGATTCTTTGCTATCCGACTGATGGCATCCTTCAAGGCCTCTGGATCTCGCACGTATGGCGCAGCATCCATAACACCGATGGTTCGATTGGGCGCGGTTACGACGAGAAAGTTATCCACGTCGGGGTGTAATCGGTATACGATTTCGGGGCCGGTGACCCCTCGCATAACCGCAATATGATTGCCGGCGCCACCAATAAGCTCGGTGGGACAAAATTCAAACTGTTGCCCGTTGTGGTCATCCAGATAATGGACCACAACATCACCTCGGTTAGCGCCAAGGCCGCCAGCAAGAGTTTGCTGTTGATAGGCGTCGAGTACCGTTTGAAGCGGACATTGTTCCCGAAGAATGTACTGGCGGTCGGGTAGGTCAACTTTGAGGCCGTTATTGATGGCCCCTTGCCAGTAATCCGGCGTCAAAATGCCCTCGACAAGTGGCAGCTCCCATCGATTCTCTCGCATACCGTTGATCATCACCTGCAAGATTCGGGTCTCGGGATCAGAGATTGTGGAAAGTGAGTCCTTTCCGTTTTGGGCCATCCAGAGCATGCAGTATTCACGCGCCAGGGTGATTGCGTCCGCCTCAGATAGTGTTGGCGGGGCTTCACTGTGGGGCGGAAACTGACTATCAATGTAGGTCTCAAACTGAACGATGCGCGCTTCATCCAGGCCCTTGGACACCATTGCGTGAAAGCTGTCCAGGTCGTCAGGATGGGCTTCTCTGGCTGCTTTACCCCAGCGTTTCAATGCATCGCGACCGTATTTGCTATCCATAAACCCAACGACAGAGAGCTGATGGGTGTCAGCCAAGGCTGTTCGTCTCACATTATCCATGAGGCTGCTGTGCAACCGGTGGCACCGCTTGATGCCACCGGGGTGCTTGATGGCGTGCGCCAGCAGTCGATCGAGTTGACGCGTTAGCCGGTATCGCGTTTCCCAAGGCTCGTCGAGCTGAAGTAAGCGGTTTTCAAGATCATCTGCTGTTCTGATTGCGATTTCCGCAGTAGCTGGCGGTACCGGAAGGTTAAGGCCTCTGATTATTTCCTGACTTATACCGATCTGGGCCAGCAGGGTTACCTGGTCAATCTCAGATACGTGAGTTTCCATCACACGGCGTACATGGTCCTGTAGATTTTTCACATTGACAGTCATGGCTGTTCCTTAAAGTGCTGGGCCGGCGCTGTTGGCTAACTCGGTTAAGCGCATTTCGGTGTCGTTGTCGTGCAATAACATCAGGAATGCATACTCAGCAGAGCGTGCACTGATAAATGGTCGAGCTTCGTGATCTTCCATGAGCTCTACCAGAGTGCTGTCGCCGTTGATCAAGTTCTGAATCTCGGTACTGGACAGGTGTTCCTCAATAAACTCCATGACCAGCTGTTTGACCTCGTAGGCGCGCTCTTGATTATTGATACAGGGGCTCCCAAACTCATCGGCCCAGGCAGCGAAATAGTCACCGTTATATAGGTGTTCAGCTTTGATTGCTGGCGGGTAAGAGGTGCCCTGATACGGGCAGGGTAGGCTGTAGGGCAACCGCGTATAGCTCTCTGAACCGGTAAATTGGTCATCGCGAATCACTTTTACGTGCTCAAACGCTGCTTCCTGATCGCAACCCTCAATCTCCGCTATGTATTCCGGCACATTTATTTCGTAGGGAATCAGGATCGGGTGACCTTGCTCGTTAAAGGCGCGATCTACTGAAAGAAGTCCATATCCGGTGAGGTGCCCGGTAATCCGCACTTCGTTTGGCAAAAACAGATGAACCCGGCAGTCCTTCATAGGATTCGGCGCCGCTTCCGGAGCCGGTATGCTTTTCCGCGATTTTGCGCACAACCAGGAGACGGTACCCATGTATATAGCTCCTATGCGGCGACTTGAAGGGGGAGGTGGGTCAAGTTGCTTGCCTGGAGCGAAGCATAGGTGTCACCAGAACTGAAGAAGCGATCCAGAACCACCTTGTATTCACCCACCAGGCCTTCGGCAAGCTCCCGAGTGTTCCAGAGCTCTGCTCCTACGGGCGAGCCAGCAACGGCCATGAATGTGTCCATTGAGTCGGTGCCCGCCTTTCTGCAAACGGCCAGCTTCTCCGGGGCGATCTGAGTGCTTACATGAGATGAGTGTCCAGCGCGGTGCGCAGTGACAATCATTAGGTACCGAGCGCCATCAAAGATACCGGTGATACGTTGTCCGCCTGGAAGGTATAGGTGGACAAGTTGATTGGTTAAATCTTTGCCTGATTTTGCGCACACCCAGTTAATCGTCATAGCCATACTCCGTGCAATATGAGGCAACGCAATAGTTGCCGCATTGGATACCATATTTTGAACATAGAATACGGTATCCAGCGCGAATAGGGATGGGGTAGGCGGTGCCTTGTTCGATATATCGGACTTTAGAGTTGAGCCCCTGATTATTCAGGGGCCGGAGTTGCGGGGGCCTGCTGACTCCTCCTCGCCGGGTGTTATGGCTGAGTGATACGCAGCCTGTTTTTTGAGATGATCCTCAATCAGTGAAACTTGTACTGCTGAACTGTTGATGCTCGGTGACCGCCTATCGTTCTGAAGGCCATTGACTCTAATCTGTTCAACTGTCATCCCGGCATCCAGCATTCCGAGGTGGCGACGTAAACTCGCAATCTCATCTTTATAGGCTTTTTGTTCCCGGCGAGCGCTGACCATATCGGCCTGGGAGTCTTGAACGGCAACTTCAAGGCATGACTCCTGGTAGGCCAACTCTTGATTCAGGAAAGCCCGGAAGCACGCTTCAGGTGATGGATGTGCCGGATCATTTATCGCAGGACTCGCCAGGGCCTGCTGGAGCTTAACTGCCTGCCTTAGCTTCTCGACCGCCAGCTCGTCGTAATCATAGGCACCTTGGGAGATCTTGCTCTCAATCATCGACAACGCCTCCGTTGCGCTATCCCTTCCGGCTGCCCAACGGTCCAGCGAAATCTGGATGAGATCGCGGAATAAATCGTTCTGGATTGTGTGAATGCCATGCTGTTCAGCAAGTATGACCAGGTTCCCCCGAGTCAATCCGGCCGCATCGATACCCTTTTCTTCCTTGAGCATCATACGAATCTCGGTATCGTCCATGTGAGCAAGGATTGAATTAGCCATGGGGTCGGTAGCCCGGAAACCGGAATTGTGACCAACCTTTAAGGAGGACAGGAAGCTGTTGGTATCTCGCCCAAACGCGCTCTGTGCCGATGGACGTTTGGCGGCCAATCGAGCACCGGAGTGCTCGTATGCGTCTTTCATGGCGTCAAGGACTTGGTCATCGCTGACACCCTGAGTGGAGCCACCGAACAACTCAATATTCGACCGGCCGTTGGTGATCGCGGCATCACGATCAAGCCAGCACGCAGGATCAACAAACTGCTCGTAAGTGTCTGCAAGAACATCAGACAAGCTCACCTCCGCATCGTCTACCGAACCGGTGTAATGGAGCCACCGTGCCATGGAAGGGTGCTGTTGGCCAAAATTGGTTGCGAGTTCAGCTACCCCGTCCTCTTCGGCCTGCAGGAGATAATGTTCCAAGGCGTCATAGGATTCTTCCAGCTCTGCATCCAGCGTTTCGGCAAGTTCCAGGTCGCCAGAGGCATAAGCGGATTCGACCTGATCTGCAAGCTCTTGGATGCGACGCTCTGCGTATTCCGGTATCCAGCTGCTAGGACTGCCTGTTCGACTATACCGAACAACGTCATGGCGGGCTTGGTGCTCAGCCTGCAACATTTCGTCGTTCACGGCTTGAACCGACACAACCGATTCATCCCAAATGACGTAGTTGAAGGTTGCATCTGCTTCGCGTGTACGACTTCCGCCATCGCGGTATCGAAGGCCCGGAATCCCGACACTGTTCAAATACATGGATGTCAGTTGCGACAGGTTGTAGTTCAGGCGATTGGGATCATCCTTTACCATATCCCAGATAGGCCCTTCCCGGTTGAACGTCTGCTCATCGGCGGCCTTCGCGATCGCAGCTTGAAGGTCCGCGCCGGTTCCGGCATTGATCGTGTTCGGGTCGAATGGGTCCAGCCCCAGACCAATCTGCTCTGCGTACGAGCTTGTCGAGGTAAGAGGAAAGTCGATGGTGGCCAGCTTCTCTTTGACCGAATCCGGCTGTTGGCTCAGCGGTGCGTCCCGGTCCAGCAGGTCGCTGTCATCCGGTATCTCGACTTCATAGAGGTACGAATCGGGTGCAACCACCTCGGCTCCCATCGCTTGAGCTTTCCCAACAATCTCTACGGCTTCATCAAGGATGTCCTTTGCCCGTTGAACCCTCTCTGGAGTTCCCAGGTCCCGGGCAATTTCATAATTCTCGTGAAGGAGTCGAAGCGTCTCATCGATATCACCGTTCGCTCTTTTGAAAGCTGAGGCAGCTTTGCCCTTGGCAATTCCGGATGCCTCAGGGAAAAGCTCGCCAAAACTACGATACAGTTGATCACGGACTTTAATCTGCGGGTGGCCCTTGAGAACCTCTCTGTAATATTCAGCGATCTCGCGGTTCCCAGCGAAATACAGCCCCCAACCGTAGCCTTGAGCGCCTTCGCCGGAGCCAATAGCGGCCAGGCTGAAGCGATCGAATTTGTGGGGTGACCCGTGGAATGTGCGTAGGAACCGGATATCCGGGTTGTCAGGTTGAAAGCTGCCGCTGTTCCCGATGGCTGATTTGACTTGCTCAGGTTCAAAGACCACGAAGTAGTCATTGAAAATAATGCCATCGTGACCTTTTGCTTTAACTTCGGCAATACCATCTGTCAGGGCCATGTCCCGGGCGTAAATCGGGTTTTCCATCTTCAGATAGACCGGCATGACGGCGGCGGACTGATCGGTTTCAACTAACTCGAAACCACCGTCGTCTGTATCCACGATGTCTGGCGCAGCTTTGTGCTGGGCAAACTCGGAAGCCTTCTCCGGGCTTGACGTGAAGTACATGCCGCCGCCTAAAGTACCGCCTTCGGAGGGTTTGAATACCGAAAAATCGGAACCGGTGCCGTGGTAAACCACTAGGGGAAGGCCTGCTTCATCCACCACCTTGCTCTGACCGAACCACTGGCGAAACGCGGGCGTTTGGGTTTGCGGGATATAGTCGGATGACTGGAGAGATAGGCCACCATTACGAACTACCTGCTCAGCTCCATAAAGGATATTGAGCAGATCCGCTTTCTGCAAAGGCAGCTGGAAACCCATTTGGCGGAGTCCATTTCGTGTCTGGCTCTCAAAGCGCTCCCATTCCGAAATCGCCCGGTATTCGGCGGTTTCAGCGAGCTTGGCCATCATTTCCTCTGCGACCAGCTGGCGGTGTTCCGGGTTCGTCGCATCGAATGGCGGATTGCCAAAATAGATGGCTTTGATTTGCTCGGCAATGGGATCGGTACCCATATCCTGGTAAATCCGCTCTAACGTCGGCTCCAGGTGATCCCCGAGAAGTGCCCGCAGTCCGTAGTGCCCAACAATCTCATGCAGGAGCACTTCTTCGAGCTTGTTTCGGTTTTCAATGCGGGGAGCGAGGATGTAGATGTTGTCTTTCCAGAAAGCCGCTCGAACATCTCGGGCTGCCCTCTGGGTCCAGATATCCTTCTGCAAGGGAGTCGGCAGTTCGCTAATGCGACTGACCACATGAATGTCCGGGCGCCCCTTCCAGCTGCCCAGTAGCCGATTACACCAGTATTGCGCATCCTCCACCGTTAACCGGTTGCCGCCAGTTGATGCCGATCTCAGATAGCCCAGCGGTGTCACATTCGCCATCTGATGGGGAATCTCAACGGTGGAGCCTTCGCGACCGCGCATAACGACAATGGCTTCATCGCGTTTGATGTCAGCGGTGAGCTCTGGTGGTGTTTGCCTCCGTTCCTCCGGGGTCATAATTTGTCGTGTCTGGGTATTACGGGCTTCGATCTCGCCGGCCAGTGATCTATAGATCTGGAATCCCGTGCTGTATTCGTGTCGCTCTTTGAGAGCTTTGGCTGCTCGTTCAGCTTTCTCAAGTTCGCGCAGGGGGGCGAGTTTTTCGCGGGCACGGCTGGCTTCGCGCTCGAGCGCCTTGATCATACTTCGCAGTTGCCGTTCGTCGGCACGGAAATTTTTCAAAACCTCAGCAGGTATCACCTGGTCCAAAAGATCAGCAGCTTCGCTGCATTGCTCTCGAATAAACAGGTTCCTGGCTACTTGGCGGTGCCTTTTTGGCAAGCTCATCCAGTTTCGGTCCAGCTCATCGAACTTTCGTCGAACCTCAGGATGCTGGCGGACCATATCGTGGTATGCCCAGGAGCACTCATCTTTGATGAGGCGCAGTACACCGCTGGGGCGGTCCCGATTTGCATACTCTCTAAGGCGACGAGCGGACTGATACATCAAACCATAGGTCAACAAATCGCTGGCCTTTTGGTGAGCGTCCAGAACAAAAATGTTGGACGTTATCCACTGGTCTACCTGTCGGCGGTGCTCGGTGCTCAGCTCAGTGAGCATGGACTTCACGTTCCCGGTAAACCGCTCTTCTGGGCTGCCGCCACGGGCAAAACCTTCCGCACTCTGGATGCTGTGTTGCACTTCATGCAGCAGCGTAGAGAGAATCTCGCCAGCTGACATTCGGGCATTAACAGTGATACCGCGGCCCCAGCTGAACTCGCCTTTTTCGGCATCGCTCATGTTCGGATCGAAGTGAACCAGCAGGTCGCGAAGCCGAGGGTAGGCGGCAAACAGCCGGGGGTGGTCCAGAATATCGCCAAGCTCGACAATCTCATTCTCGACATCAGCAACGCTGCGATACCCAGTGAAATCGCGCTTGGCTAATGCGTCGGCCAGGTTGATGGCGGCTTCTTCTTTCGTGCGCCCCCACGTTGCCAGGTAATCTGAATCGTTGCGGTGATAGATGGCCTTGATTGCATGAGTGTCTTGCTCGAACTCAGCTTCCTGGTATACACGATTGAATGCATCATCCTTGATCGCTTGGGGAATGCCGATCTTTAGCCGGGCATCGTGATCGGAAATCTCATACCGCCACTGGCCATCCGGGCCTCTAAGCCAACCGGTTTCCTTGAAAATGTATGGGGCCGGCCTTTTGTTCTGTTCCATGAGGCGGGCTTTATCAAGCATCAATAGATCAGACGTTTCCGCCTGGGGGCCAGCAAACAAGTATCGCGGATCCTGGCGTGAATAGCGGATATCGGCCACGCTCGGGTCGAAGGTGCCACTGTTCCCGATTGCTGACTTAATCTGATGGGGGTAATAGGCCTGAACCTGGTCAATAATGCCCGTGGAAGCTTCTACCAGGATGGCGCCGTCGAATCCTTGCTCAATCAAATCGAGGCGGTTAAAGCCCCTATCCACGAACGCAAGCCAATCATCATCCCCATCATCGGCAACCACAACCTTTGGATTCTTGATGGACAGGTACACGGGAAAGATTGCGCCGGCCCGCTCATCATCCGTGAATAACTCATTGGTAAAACCTTCGGCGTACAATGGGTCCGGCGTAAAATAAATGCCATCCGTTTCGTGGCGGGCCTCAAACTCCGTGATATCGGTTCCCGGGCGAGTGCCATGATAGAGCACCAGAGGGTTACCCAGAGCATCCTGCAATTTGCTACCAGCAAACCACTCCTTAAAGGTGGGAGTGTCGATTAGTCGCGGTGGTGTGGCAAGTTTCTCGCCCATAGTTACCTCAGGCAGAAGGAAATCGGTATGTGGACCTTGGGAGCCTATAGTTTACCGGCAATTACACTCCCAAAACGGGGCTGAACGTACGAGAACCCGAACAAGAGAACACTGCTGGACGGCGGGAACGAAAGAATTGCTTTTAGGCCCCGGCGTTGCCGGGAGGGCGGCCTTCGGCCTTGGGCGGGCCTTTGGCCCTTGCAGCGGCCTGGCGGCCTTCCTTCATGGCCAGGCATAGCCTGGCCACTCAGAAACGGCTCAGCCAAGAGCTTCGCCTTTGGGGGGTCAGCCTTTGAAGCGGTTGCGGCTGGTTAGGTGGGTGATGGAGGCGCGATCGCCGCCACGAGCGTAGGTCATCGAGAGGAAGGTTCGCTCTTCTGGCTCCTGTTCCGGAGCCACAGTGGTGTGCCAGACTTTCTCATCAGCGTCCCAACGGTAGTTGCGATCTTTGAGGGTGTCTTTAACATCGAACGGCGAACCGATGGCTTTGATCTTGGTTTCGCGCTTTCCTTCGGCCGTTAGAATGTTCCCCATTGCTTGCGGGCTCTGGTGTAACACCCACGCGGTTGCCAAACAATCGATGGATGCTCGGTGTCCTTCATAGAAGCCTCCCAGCTTCAGTGCCAGGTACTCAAGTTTGGTGCCTTCATAGCCCAGCTCTTGCCAGGACGCTTCCTCAAGTGAACAACACCAGCGCAAGCTGTGATACCGAGATGGTGCAATCTTCTCAAAGAAGGGGCGATCGAACTTTGCGTTGTGTGCCAGGGTCATAGGGTCGTAGGCAAACCAGTCATCGAAAACGTCCGTGCCAATACTCTGGCCCGCTACCATCGCATCGGTGATGCCTGTGATTCTGGTGATTTCTTCCGGAATCGGATAGCCCGGGTCGTTGTAATGGTTTGCGACACGATTCACCTTGTGGACCTGGCCAGTTGAATATGACACCTCGATCTCTGCCAGACCAAGTTCGATTACGTCGGAACTGTCCAGGCGGAGCCCCGTGGTTTCCACGTCGACGATGACCATCACAATTTCATCGCCAATGGCCGGAGCCAGAATCACTGGAAACTGATCAGGTTGGATACGCGTTAGTTTGATGCGCTCCAGCAGGCGGTAGTCATCCGGTGATGCCTGGATGTCTGCCAGGCGATCAAGAGGGAATGTCATAGGTAGGGCTCCTTCAGTTAGGCTGCAGCGGAGGTGGCGGCAATGTCGCGAGTAACGTCTAGCCAGACTCGGTCCTGGCCAAGCGACTGTGGAAGCGCATACGCCAGGGCCTCTTCACGAGAGAATACGGAGGCATCTTTGCGGGTTACCCAGCCCTTACGGATGTTCCAGAATCCTTTTCCATTCATGGTTCGTTCCTCAAGGTCGGAGAAAAGAATGAACCGCTGATCTGCTTCGTCCGGCTGGCTGAAGTACGGTTCCAGCTCCCAGGTCAAAATATCGGATACATCCTCTGGCCTTCCACCCATCGCTACGAATTGAGCTTCGGCTTCAGCTTCGTTTTTGGCCAGACAACGAAAGACATAAATGTATCGGTATGCCGGCTGGCGGGCGTGGAAAATCTGGAAGGGTACTGACAATTCAAGATGCTCCAGAATGTCCGTCTCTTCCACGGATTCGGCCTCTAGGAACTGAAGCTGCTCGGATAGGCCCTCAGCGTTTGTGCGATTTGCAAGGCGTTCGGCGGCTTCACGCAGCTGCTCTTGAAGATCGGTATGAGCATCGCGCTTGCAGCCGGCGCGCTCCAGAAATTCCTCAGCAGCCTGGTCGCCTTCCCAGAAACTGCGTTTTGCGGCAACCCGGGCAGTGGCCTCTACGAGTGTGTCCAGTTGGTCGCTGGTGGCGCCGTTCTGTTCGATGTATCGACGAAGTGAAGTCATTGGTTCCGTTCCCTTTTAAGCTGCATGATTGGTCAGACGGACGAAAATGTGGGTTCCCATGGTGCTCGGCTTGTAGTGTGCTTTGCACAGTTCAATCAGGGCATTCCAGAAGCGCTCTGGCATATCGGAGCCGACGCCTTCACCATTCAGGCTAGGGTCAACCAGAATGACAATGTCTGACCACTCGTCTGGCTCTGTGCCTTTCGTGTGCCAGGTGAAGATGGGGTTCTTCCGGTCATTGAGCCATGTCTTGAATTCGGGGTCTTCAAACCAGTCCGGGGTGTTGGCCACAAGCCCTGCGGTGCGGGTGACTTCATCAATAGGTGTAGGTGCGGGGTGACGCATTTTGGCTTCCTCATAATGGCGTGTGCCTGGTGGTCACTGGCGTGTGCCAGCTCAACTCATAAATTCATTATAGGGCACTACGCCCTATCTGTAAAGTTTAATCCTATGCCCGGCGACCGTCTGGGGCCGGCTTCTTCCAGGCCATCGTGGCGTACCGTAACTGCATGGATTGCGCTTTGGCCTGCGGAATTCGACGCTTGAGTGTCGATCTTATCCGGGATGGTGGAAAACGCTCCTGCAGCCAGTCCGTGAGATTCTGTCGTTCAGCGGCCCGGGCCAGGGTCTTGCGGTCGAAACCGAGAGTCTTGCAGGCCGCCGTCAGTGTCAGTCCGTTATCTGCGCATGTATCCAGTTGTCGTTTACGTTCTGGTGTCAGGTGCCAGGTATGGTTATTGCGTGGATTGGTCATGCTGTGCGCTTCTCCCGATGATTCTCATTGGATGCGATGCTGCAGGCTGCCTCTTCCTGGAGGATAGTAGGTTTTGCGAGTTTCATCAGACCAACAAATACGGCCAACAAGCTCTTCATCCCAAAATTTCGCATTCTCAGAATCTGATGAGGAAGCTTGTTGCTTAGGTCTCTAAGTGTCCGCACGTTGTTCTGAGTGAATGCGTTGCTGACGCGCAGATTGCTGAAGTCGGGCATGGTATTTCGGTACTCTGGTTCCATTGCAGTTGCCAGTTTCCGCACGCCCTCACAAAGTTTCATCCGGTACAGGGCGGGAGCCATGGTTTCCGATGTCTCAAGGTTTAGCAGGTGTGCAAACTCTGCATAAACGGATTCTTTGGTATTCGATTCAATGTAGAAGCGGCCACCCGCAATGTTCACCATGTTGCGCAGTTCCGGGATGTCGAGCTTGGCGCGGTCCAGCAGAATGAAGCGAGTCGCACTGCAGACGACGAGACTCCGGCCCAGGACAGGCGTTAATTCGGACCATGGGCAACCGGGCTTGTCGAGATAGTTAACGATCAGCAACGGCTTTCGATCAGGTGAGATGAGCCCGTTGATGACAGACTGGTTGAGATCACCAAGGGCGATAACCTTCTCTCGTTTTGGGCGCCAGCTTTCATCCGGATAGTACACATGAAGCAATGGCTCAGGAGTTTGGGGCTGATTGCCTTTGCTTTTTAACGCCATGGTGCTAACGACTCCCCGTGTTTTTGGCAATGCCGAAGAATGATTTCAAACGAGCGACGCTTAACCCAGGCTTCGTCACTACCGCGGACGCCAAAATCGATCGTTGCGCCATAGCGGTGCAGATCCCTTTTGACTGTTTGCTTGCGCAGGATTTCGATATCGAGGTTTCCCGTAATCACGCCATAGCCGGCCAGAACTACCAGCAATTTGGTGCCAATAGATATTTCCGGGGCAGCGAGAAAACTTAGGCCGGTTGAGGAAACATCGATCAATACCACGGGTTCCCCCGTAATGCTTTTAGCCTGCTCTGGGAGGCTGATAGCGGCATACACCGGGTCAGCAGAGAACCGCCGGCACTGTCGTAGTTTCATGCCGGGGGTGATTGGGTGACCTGATTCGGACTCCGGGTCAGCCAGTGCAGCTGGAGTGGGTTGCGAAATGTGTCTGGTCATGGCCTATCAGCTTTAATTGTGATCTGCCTCATATTACCAGAGCGAGATGGGGTGAAAGCCGGCTGTACCGGCTTCTAAAAAAGGCCTGATTCAGCTGTACCAGCATTCACCACACAAGCTTGCGCGAGCTTCGGTGAATACCAGGTACTTTGTGGTGCCAACGGATGACATGGTGATGTGGCCATAATCGTTGCCGATCTCGGCGCCCAGCTTGAAGGCCTCAGTGCTACGAAAGATTTCGATCGCAATGCAAGAGTCGTTGGCTACGCCAAACTTGCCAAGCTTCAGCTTTTCAGGCTCCAGCCAGTCGGGTAGGCGTTCGAGCAACCGAGAAGTTGTTTCGGAGATCGCGCGAATGGGTAATGATTGGTGTTTCTTGCTCATAGGGAGTTCTCTCTTGGGTAGGTGCTAAGTGTGTTCCGGCATAAATGCCGAAAGTGCATCAATTTCCGCTGCGGTCAGATCCGGCCAGTATTTCTCAGCGATGTAGTTGCAGAAGCCCTCAAACATGGCTTTGAACTCAGATTCGTCCATGTTGCCAAAGGCCAGGCTGGCGGGTTTGAATGCCGTCACGCGTTCGTCCTTCAGTAGTGCACCGATCTGTTCGAGGGCGCAATCTGCTTCCGCGCCCACGGCGGCCCGAATCAGTCCGGATATTTCTCCCCAGAACAACTCCGCAGGAACAGTAACCGGCTCGCAGGCGAAACCGGTCTCCAACTGCAGCCGCTTGAGAATGCTGTGCTCGGTTAGCCCATGAAAGGCCTCTATGTTGTCGCGGCAAACCTGGGCAAACTTGTGTGCCCGCCGATAAAACATTGGATTTCGAGGAATCTGCAGATCCGCCAGCACTAGGGAACCGATTTTGAGAGGTGTTCGCTTCAGTGCAGCGAGGGTCTCGTCGTCAGCTGGAACAAAGCCCCCCTTCACTACCTGGAGGGCGTATTTGGGCTCAGTGGTTTTGGGCTTGCTCACCGTTGCCTCCCATGGAACTCAGCGCGACCAGCTTTGTGATGCCTTTCCACGTTTTGTATTTGGCTTCAACTGCCTCCAGCGAAGGGAACACCTTGATGCTTGGTCCGCCCCATGCCCGGGTTGTGGCATTTGTAGTCCACATTTCCCAGTCATCGCCTTTCCGGAATAGTGTCATGTGTTGGCCGCGGGCAACGAGTTCAAACTCATTCTCATTGATCATGTGGATTGGATTGTGTGCTTTCATGCGCTTTTCACCGAGCTTGAATTGGAGAGAGTGTTTCCGGGCGGATTTCAATCACTGCAATCTGGTGGCCCTGGCGGGATACCCCGTAAGCAAAGGTTGATCCTTTCCGCGTGATGGTGACAATTCCTGAGCGTTCGAAAGATTGTCCGTCGGATGACCAGGCGGTAGTGTCATTCCAGTGGTATGTCTGACCTACGCGAATCTGATGAATATCCATGGTGGTTTCCTCGCGGTGGCGGTTGCCGGTATCGCTGGCGGTGGCCAGCTCAATTTACAATGCTATAATAGGGCTTAAAGACCTATATTGCAAGACCTGAGAGAAAAGGAGTTTGAGGATGCGCCAGTCGGTGTTGCTGTTTCTGTTAGTTCTCATGGTGGGGTGTGCCGCAAAGCTTCCGGTTAGCCTGGAACGTGCATCAGCGCAATCTAGTGCGATCGTGCATGCTTATGAGTCATACAATGATGCTGGTCGCTTTGAGTTCTGGGGAGACGAGTCGGAAGCCTTGGTGTTCAAGCCGGTAAGGGCAGTCAGCGCACAGCATGTTGTTGGTGATTTGTACCACGTAATGAACGCCTATTGTGCAAGGAAAGGCGGTGAGCTGGCGGTTCACGCACGCAGACCGAAGCTCCGGGAAGGGTTATATCCGTTCGATGTGTGCAATATTAACGGGCGGCCTGTGTTCGCTTTCTATAATTATTCGGTGCCCGGAGGGGCGGGGCAGTTTCTGCGGATCGTCGTTGAAAAAGCCCCGCAGGCGTCCCGGGAGGACTTTGAGCGATACTTGAATGCGCATGGGTACCGAAACCCTTATTCTTTGTAGTTGCCGAGGGCGTTCAATAACGAATCAAAGAGGTTTGGAGCCGGTAGTGTTTCTGGCAAAAATTCGTCGGGTATTGTTGCGTCGGCCTTGATTGGATCTTTGAGCCGGTAGTGTTGGTGTCGGAGGTGGGCATAGTAACGGCGTGCGGCTACCGCCCGGCGATAGCAGGCGTTGAACAATTCTCGGTTTAACCCGTGTGATGCCAGTCCCCAGAAGATTTCATTGTGTGCTCGATCTGATTCTATAGATTGGTACACCCGAAGATAGAACGTCTGGGGCTGATTCGGTTTGGCCATGGACAGCGTTACACCGGTTTCTCCAGTGGCAATAGACTTTTGGATGCCTCTTGCCGGGTGGTCACCGAGCGGATCTCGCTGAAGTATATGAACCAGGGTGTGCCAAGCTTGGTAGAGAGCGGCCTCCAATGTATCACCCGGGATATAGCGATCAATTCTGGGCGTTGCGCGAGCCAGTCGTAATCGCCAACCTTTGCGGCTAGTGGAGGGTAGCGAAATGAACGAAGGTACATAGAAGGTGCCTTCAACCGTTTCAGTCTGCTTAAACCTGATCCATGTGCCGTTAATGCAGATTCGTTCGTGGCGTTTCCGCAGATCAATTGTTTCCGGTGTTTGGCTGATCATTGTGTTGTCTCGGAAACACTACAGTTTTGAGTTGGGCAGCATCGTATGCCGGTCTGGCTGTTCCATACCAAAAGCACCAGCTTCTGCTGCTGTCGCGAGCAGCGCGCACACACTGGACCGATTTCCGTGTCGATTACACCTTGTTGGTCATGTGATTTCAGTACACGTAATCTCGCTTCCCTTAAAACCGGGTCTGTACTGAACATTGTTGCTCCCTGGTCATCATCAGGCGCGTGCGCCAAACGGCTTGCAATATAAATCAATTGGCCCGTGTCGTTCGATCATAGGTGACAGCCATTCTTTGTAGGCGCCGTTATGCCAAGGCTTTCTTGGGATTTCTTGTCCAACAGGGGAGAGTAGCCCCGAATACGCAATCCTCAGGTAGTCAATGGCAGCGAACTCCCCAGCTGTGCTGAAACGCTTGGCATACTCTTCCCGTACACGATCATAGTATTTCCCCTGGTCGCCTCGGAACGATGCGTAAGGTTTTCCTGAGGCGATCATTCCGATTACCCGGATAACCTCACCCATCGTTGTGAGCACCCAGAAGGGGAATATCAGGGCAAACAGTGCAAGCTTTACAGGAGCAACGAAGATGGCATCAGTAAGCACATTGCCAGTTAATGACTGACCCGCATTGATGTCGGGTTTATCAACCGGGTAGATGCGGCATCGAAGCTTTATGGCGCTATATCTGTGGAACTGAAAGGCTAATGACAGGGCAACTCCAAAACCAACTGCACAGCCAACGATCACGAACAGTAGCATGATCAGCCCAGCCCAATCTCGGGGCAGAAGAGTAATGAGGTAGCCGCCGCCTGCAAAGAACAGGATGGCCGAGATGATCAGGGAGTGATAACTGCGAAGTTGATCGAAGCCAGAGCCCTCCATGAGTTTTTGGCCAAGTTTTGCAGCCTGGTTGGGCACATTCTTTGATACGGCGGATGTAATGCTTGTGATGGCGCCGGAGGCGACAGCACCAGTTACAGCGGTGTTCTTTGCGGTTTCACGAGGGGAGGTCATGGGAGCTCCTATGCCTTTACTGCTGCCCGAATCGAATTGATTGAGCAAAAGGGTTCTGGGTGGACTGCTTGCATCACACTTTAATCGACCGCCCAATCGGGATAGGGGGGAACCAACAGGTTCCGCCCCTCCCACACCACCCGGCATGCGGGTCCGCACCGGGCGGTTCGAGAAGTTGAGGTATCAAGAGAGCCGCGGTACACCTAACCGATCAAAGTAGGCAACGGTCAGCACATTATGAATGGCAGAGCGACTGTTGTGCCACCAGCGACGGCTCAGGGCCGCCACAGATTCCGCAACCCAGGAACTCGCACCTAAGCGGACCAGTTCCCGGTAGATCGTCGTGCCCCGTCGCCAGTGCCGGAGGTGGAGCATTCTCAGGCGGCGACGTATCCACTCATCCAGTGATCGCCAGATGCGTGGCGTTTGCGCCAGCCGGAAGTACCCTTTCCAGCCAAGCAGATAACGGCGGAGCTTCTCCACCACCTGTGCCATACTGCGACCACCTGATCCCCGGGTCAGCTGCCTGATCCTGAGCTTGAACGCCTGTAACGCCTTGGTGGATACCGCGCGTCGAACGTCTCCATCCCTCCCTTGCCACAGAACATAGCCGAGGAACTTGCGATCGAACACGCTGGCAACTGCACTTTTGGATTCGTTGATCACCAAACGCAGTTTCTCGTAACACCGGCGTAGCAGGCGCATCACCCGCTCTCCCGCCTTGTAACTGCAAACGTAAACGTTGCAGTCATCGGCGTAACGGGCGAAGCAGTGCCCCCGACGTTCCAGCTCTTGATCTACCTCGTCCAGCAGAACGTTGGCCAGTAACGGTGACAACGGCCCGCCTTGCGGCGTGCCCTCATGCCGATCCATGACCACGCCGCCATCCATGATGCCCGCGTTTAGATACGCACGAACCAGCCGGATGACTCCGGGATCGTTGATCCGTTTCTTCAAGCGGTCGATCAGGATGTCGTGGTTGACCCGGTCGAAGAACTTCGACAGGTCGACATCGACCACGATGTGGCGACCTTGTTGGGCGTAGCGTTGCGCAGCCAACACGGCGTCGTGGGCCCGGCGACCCGGGCGGAAGCCGTAGCTGTGTTCGCTGAAGGTGGGATCAATCAGAGGTTGCAGCACTTGCAGCAGTGCCTGCTGAATCAGACGGTCGGTGACGGTGGGGATACCCAGTTCCCGTTCACTGCCGTCCGGTTTCGGGATGCCTACCCGACGAACGGGTTGTGGTTGGTAGGAGCCCTCCAGCAGTTGCTGGCGAAGCTCCGGCCACACCCATCGCAGGTGTTCTGCGGTTTGGGCAATATCCAGCCCGTCCACACCTGCCGATCCTTTGTTGGCCTTCACGCGCTTCCATGCCCGCTGCATATTCTCTCGTGCGAACGCCTGCGCAAGCAGGTTTCGCCCTGCGCCCTCCGGTTCTCGTCGCGGGAGTCCTGCTTCATCACTGGTCACACTCGGCAAGGCTTCACCTTCCCTTGTGGCGACCCGCCCCGCTGACGCGGGCATCTGATGCGTTACAGTGCTCATCGACAAGGCGTTTGACGCTCCTTCTCGTTCGGCCCTTCGCCCTGTGTTAGCGGCTACTATGGCCTCTGCTGACTTCTCGCTCCGTGTTGCCACGTCGCCCTTTCAGGCATAAGGCGAGATCTCCCCGGGTAAGAACACACTCCTTCACCGCACAACCGCCGGATATACACCGCCTCGCTTTGGCCACAGGAGCTTCGCGGCTTCTTGCCCGCTCGCCCTGCTCGGCAGTGCCTCGTATCCGATTCTTGTTCATCGGCTCACGGTTTACGATCCACGCTTCCTCCCCACGGTCGGTCGCCCTTCCGCAGTTGCGCTTCACTTCGCTCGCTGTGGCCAGCTTACGGGAGGACTTGCACCTCCAGGAGTGCGCCCGTGCCGGGCGCACAAAAAAAGCAGGCCTGGTAGGGCCTGCAAGGGCGAGAAGATACACAAGAAAAACAAAACAGCCTTATCACATGGTATACACTAAAATCAATTTTGCAAGGTCTACGCAACCTTTTTTTCAGTCACCAAGCCGAGCTTGATCGCGTGTTCTCTTGCAATTTTTTCGAGGTGGTCGCACCAGGTTGCGAGGTCACCGCTGGCCTTCCTCGCATACTCGAAGGGGATCAGCAATTCGGCAGCAAAGTAGCCGTCGCCAGGACCATATTCGGCGGCAGGCTCGTCCCTCAATGTGTAGTATCCATTTGTTTGTTCTGCGAGGACTTGAAGAAGTGGCTCAAAGGCCCGGTACGCGGCTTCGGCTTCCTGCTTTGTCCAGTCTAGCTCGTTGTCGCCATCATTGTAGTACCCGAATTCAATGGTAGGTGCCAGGTACTTGGTGCCATTGCGTAACGCTGAGCAACCAATCAGGGCCCAATGGGGGCCGATCGGCAAAGCATTTTCGCAAATGAAGCGATCTTCGCTTGGTGTGAGTGGATAGAATTCGCCATGAATGGTGGTGTAAGCCAGCCCGATTTTCTCGAACAATTCGGAGCGATCCTCAACAGAGTCGCAAACCGGATTGGTTAGGTAAACAAGCTTGCCTGAATGCTTTCGATTGCTCATAAGGTAATCCTCTGGTTGGCGTTGGCCTAATCGGGCCGGCGTGGCCCGCAAAATATTGTGCTGTCGGTTGTAGCGACTTTAGTTTTTTGCGAGCACTAATGCTGGCAGTGGATGGCTATCTTCAGCGATAACGCCTGCAGATTGCAGGGCGCTTTCCAGTTCGCTAAACACCTGGTCAAAGGCTTCAATTCCGCAGCGCTTGGCTCCCATGTCACGCATTACAATGGCAAGCTGAGCTGCGTGATCAATGATGTCAGACACTGCGGCCTCGCTCAGATCCATTTGGTCGGTGTCAACTTGATTGCCTTCGGTATCGAAAGTGTTAAGGATGACAGAAACTGTCTTTTCGAGCCTTGTTGCGGACTGCTCTGGTTGCTGGGAGCTTACGTTTAGAGGTTCCGTGCTCTCGGGATCCGGCAGATAGGCGTCTTTTGGGTGAATCGAGCCTTCATCAAGTGCCCAGATGGCGCCACAGGTTTTGACCAACTCAAGCGCTTTCTGGTTTGCCTGCTCAGGGCTTTGGGCGGCAATGTTGATCTGTGTGCTCACCGTGGCATCTGTCGTTACGGTGACCGAATAAATGCTCGCATCAGTCTCGATGGTGGAACTAACGGCTGTATTCATCATGGTTTCCTCGTGTTGGCGTTTGCCTTGCTGTTCTGGCGGTTGCCAGCTCAGTTCATAGCTTTATCATAGGTCGTTGCGCCCTATTTAGTCAATCATTTAATCAAAAAAAGGCACCCGGAGGTGCCTTTCGGTGAGCTGGGATTGCTCTGTTAATCCTCCAGCGGTGTATCCGCCAGCACTCCCGCATCCTTCAGAATATGACCGATGCGCGTGGCGGTCAGATTGTTCACCAGAATACGTGGATGATCGAAGCCCAGGACGCTTGCAACATTGGCTCCCAGCGGTAGTTTCCAGCCGTTTCGCAGATAGCCCTGGTACTCAAACAGGATCGGGTTTCCAGTGTGGAAGTCGCCCCGAGCTACATTGTATTCGTAACCAGCTGGCAGCTGCAGCCAGATATATGGATACGGGTTAGCAACCGAGCGCCAGGTACCCTTCGCGATCATTTCAGAGCGCGCAAACGGCTCTGCGGACAGGATTTGTCCAAATTCATCCCGAACATAACGCGGAGCCGGGTAAATGTGGATTTCGCCATCCGTCGTGAAGATCATGGCGCGATCTGAATCCGACGCCAGGTGGGTTGCCGTGACGAAATGAGAGGTCTGTTCGTAATCTGCCGGGTAGGCGAGGTCCGCCATGGAGGTTGCGAATGTCTTGTTGGCATCCAACATGTACCCGGACACCATCACGTTACAGCTGCTCATATCGAGAGTGTATGTGGTGCCGTTCTCGCAACGCTCGCCCTGCGCGGCATCGTCCCACGGAGCAACCATCACATGGTCCAGAAACAGTTCGTTCGTTTTGTAGGCCCAAGTACCGTCGGGCAAGATCCCGGGATACGGGTCGGTGAAGAGGTCATTGGGTAGGGTTTTCCCGAACAGCTCATTCACTGCCAGGTGGTCGTTGATGTATCGAAGCGAGAAGCCCTCAAATACGGACGCGACCCGAACCGCACCGGAAAAAGCGGTACTGTCCAGCATCTTATCTGAACCGTTTGCAGCAGGTTCATAGCTGCGTTCGCCAACACCAAAGCCAACATCCACGACTTTGAACTCCCCATCTTGGGAGCTCCAGACCAGCTTCTTCGCGGACTCATCGGGTGCGGGCGTGGATTCTGGGAAACCATCGGAATTAAGCAGGACGTTCGCTGGAACACTGTTCAGGTAAACCGTGCTCTCGGAGGTTTCGGGCAGCCATTCGGTGGTCAAACGCTGATAGTGAACCTTCCCGGTGTCCTGGTTATAAGTCAGGAACAGTTCGTTTACGCCGCCACGGGATGCTCGCCCTCCCGTGGACTCGAAGAAGGGATTAATCGTCATATCCGCGCCGGCCATCCGGCGATCAACTTCTGTAGTGCCATTGGCAATGTCACGCACGACGTAGTCAACCGGATACTGAGCGGCCACTGCATCAGGATCAAAAGACGCAGCAAGGGTTTCTTCAATGTCGCGTGCGATCGATGCAACACGGGATGCAAGGTCGTCTTGAATGGCAGCCAGAGAATCGGTGTTAGTCGCCGCGTTGCCGTCGAGTTTATTGCGTATTTCACCTTCGAGACGAGCAAGGACTTGTGCTACCCGGTGGGCTTTCGCATATTCTTCAATAGCACGGGGATCTGTTGCCTTCTGCCCAGCCGTAATGAAGTCCTCCAGTGGGTTGATGCTCACGCCCAGCGTGTCAGCGACAGCTCTCAATGCTTCGTTCGCTTTCTCGCCGGTCTCATCCATGCGATTAGCAACCAGCGTGGTTAGCGGAGAAACAAATACATCCAACTGATCTTCGGTGACCGGGGCCTTGAGGGTAAAGGGGCCTGTAACCGGTTGGTTGGTGTCAAGATCCACGGTCACACCCGGAATGGCCTGGACGACGATCTGGGAGGCGATTTCATTTTCAGGAATCGCCAGTTCAAAAGCACCGGTACCATCTGAGTATGCGCTTGGTTCATCGGTACCGCAGAGACCATCACCATTCAGATCCGCGCAGACTTCGGCATTCACCAGGTAGCCGTCCGCCGCCATTCCGGTAACCGAGTAGGTTGGGCCTGTCGGTGTTGAGGTATCGTTATCTGTTGAGCCTGGTTGTTCTGCAGCTGGCGGAGTGCTGGTGCCAGAGGGGCTGGAGTCACTCCCGCTGCCGCCACCACCACAGCCATAGAGGGTGGTCGTAAGGGCGAGCCCTAACAGCGCTACTGAAGGTTTCAGCTTCATAGGGTTTCCTTCTTTGTGGTTTTGTTGAATGCCCCGGGTGGGGCAGGGGCTTTATTGATCAAGGGGTTAACTCAGAGATAGCGAGGTAGTCTTTTTCTCTTCCGGATATTGCTCGAGGACGTAGGCGAGCTCTTTGGCCATGAGCCTGGCAATAAGCTCTGTCCGCAGGCTGCCCGGGGCAGAATCGCCATAGGCCGATCGTTCAGAGGCATTCTGGGTGGCCACTTCTTCGGCAAATATCTCCGCACGCGTAGCCTGTTCTTCAACTTCATCAAACGGATCGTCGAAGAAAGCTTCCCAGCTCATCTGCAGGGTTTCTGCCGTAAACAGTGATTCGTTTACCTTACGCCCGGCCTGGCGAGCAAATCCAATTTCAGCAAGGGCTATAAAGGCGTGTAGGTCGTGACGAACACTGAACACTTGTTCGAGAGTATCCGCATACAGATCAAACAGGGGCTCTGGCAGGTCGGGAGCTGGCGGGTTGAAAAGCATGGTTCCTGGCTGGTACGGGAATCCGTCGTCTTTGGGGTTCCCTGTATTTTTTGCGATTTGGTCTGCTTCAGACTTTAGCCAAGGGGCCAGGTGCTGCCATGCGGCGTCGTCCATTAAACGGAGAGGGAGTGTGGGCATGAATGCATCAAAGATTTCCTCAGCAGTTGCGTTTGTCGTGACGCATTTGCCTTCCGCTTGCGCCATCTGAGCATCATCATCATTGACGGTCACGCGTGAAAGTTGACCGTCGCTGTCATGAATCATGTGTGCCTGAATTGTCGTCATAGCGCCCTCTCAATTGATAGTCGGTGATAAACTAACCGTTTCGTCAGGCGATGCCTGGAGTGTGGATATGAACAATCGCTGATGGCGTGTGGAGCCTATTTCCATCAACTCATGGAGCAGCTGGGCCTCCTTGACAAGATCTTCAGGCGGGACCGGTTGGCCGCGGGTTTCGCGCTCTTTGTTCGCGTTTGCGATCAAGGCGAGTTCACCGTTGCGGTCGGATTCCCACTGCTGGAAATCTTCTTCATCCATGCCGTCGATGCTGTCATTCCAGGAATCGGTTTTGAGGCTTTTCTCCGTGAACAGGGTCTGGTCAACCTTGCGATCGTTTGCATGGGCCATCACAATTTCCGTCAACTCGCGCTGTACGGGAATGTTTGCCGGAGAGGGAAACTGCCGCAGACGTTCAAGGCGTTTGATGGCAAGCTCAGCCGGTAGATCTAACGGGGTGTGGTCAAAGAAGCCGCTCTGGGTTTTCTCTGACAAGTAGATGATGTGATTCGCATGCAGCTCTTCCATGCCTTGAGCTAGGTCGGCCCAGGTTGCATCGTCGAGTCTCGAATACAGGCTTGGGGTCAGGAATAACTGCGTTGCGGCCACGGTTGAACTGGTGGAAATGACCTCATAGCCATTGTCCCGCCATTTCTGAGCCTTTGCGGTGTTATTGGTGATTTCTGTAATGCAGGAATTGCCGGCAGACTCAAAAACCACATACATTGGGCGTTCCTGTTCGCGTGTGTCGTCCATTGCTACTCTCGCTCGTTTCTGTGAAGGGTATAGCATATATTATGCGATAACCATATCTTGCCAAATGATACCTCTGGTTCGATTCTTCGCACTTTCCTATTGCATTACTCGTGGGTGCGTGGGGCTGGGCTCAGCAAAACGCTGACAGATGCGGGTCAGCATGCCCGCATCAACATCTGGCACCCCATAATCCCGGAAGTAGTCGTTCGCAGACTCCATCAGGTCTAAGGTGTGCGCAACGGTCTGTTCGGCCTCATTTCGCTTCAAGCCAAAGACGCCGGCCCGGGACAGGAGGTTCTCGATATCCGATTGCCTACCTTGCGCACCAATACCAATGGCGTGCAATGTCAGCTGGCCGGGATGGGGGAGCAAGTCAAATGCCGGCGCCAGTCGCCAGCCATCTGCCTCCGAATACATGAATCCATGGTTCTTCAGGTGGTCGTCGGTATTCCCAATGGCCACATTGAATGCCATGCGCCGGTAAAGCTCTTGCAGATCCTCTTTCGGGGCCTGGCTGATCTTGCGGATGACGCTGGCCAGTCCCTGGTAACTGTACTCCCCAGCAAAGTCGGTCTCCCGGATCTTCCGAATATTCAGTGCAGATTCGCCGCTCAGGTAGTGGATGCAGGGCTGACGACATTCCCTGTCGAAACGCTCAACCAGGAGTACCGGCCTGTCGTTAGTCATGTGAATGCGGAAGTCCGGTACCTGGATGCCAAGGTCTCGGGCCATGGCCAGTGATGCTGCCTCGGCACCAATCTGATCAAAGGTATCGTCGTTCCGGGATAATTTGGCCAGCCATTCTCGATCGTTGTCTACAACGATGGTTTTTGGGCGCGCACCACCAAAGCTTGAGCCATATTCAACAAGGTGAATAAGCTCCTGGTCCTGAATGCTCTGGGATGCTTCAATTTTGTCCATAGCCGTCAGAAGTCGATCGAGGTCTCGGAGAGTTGGTGGCGTGTTGGGCTCGAGCACCTTCGTTCGGGCTGCCGAAAAGGCGAGTGCGCCTACCCCGCGTCCTCGTGTAGCGAGCAGCCATTCAATCGGGTTTCCTGGGGTTTGTGTGTGGGTAGCCAGAATAACGCGTTGCCCCCAATTGTCGGGCAGTGAATCGGTCAGCGCGCCAAATAGTCGCGTGGACTGAAATCTGCGGGATGTAAGCGGTAAGTGAAGTGGATCCAGCGGGTAAGCGTCTGGTCGCTCGAGCCATGAATTTGCGTATCCAAAGGTATAAATACCACCCTCAAGGCTCACAACGCCCACTGGTCTCGGCTCGTCCTTCAGGGTGGAGAACACATACGCTTTAGAAATCGGTGTCCAAGCCATGTTTACGCTGCTCTCTTACACGTTTTGGCAATCGTCGATATTCCAGCGCTTTACCCGTCTCGTCCTCGTCCGGGTTGGCGACGCTGCTCAGGGTATCTTCCAGGTCCATGGCCACCAGAATATTGGCCAAAATATCCAGGCTGACTGACTCGCCTCGCTCAAGGCGCTGAACCGTGGCCACGCCCACTGAAGCCCGGTCGGCAAGATCTTGTTGAGTTAGACTTCGTCGCTTTCGAGCAATCCGAATGTGCTTGCCCAGGGTGCGAATACCCTCCAGTGCGGCTGGGGTTAAAAACTCACGGTGACTCGATGGCGTTCCCATGGCTGCCTCAACATATCAGATCTGATTGATTATAGACTCTTGGCCATCAAATTTCATGCATTCAGGGCTTCTGTTGTTCAGGATCTTGTGGTCTCGCTATTTGGATCGACCGCGACACAGTGCTTGTTAGCTTCATGGGGCGCCAACATAGCTGCGTGAGCTATACCTGGAATGAGATTTCGACATCAGGCTTATATGATGCCATTACACATGACTGATACTGCCATTTATTTGCATGCCACATATATGACGATTACATCATTAATTATTGCGGTGATGTTTTGACACTTATTTAATGCGATGCTAAACCAACATGAGCACTTGTCACGAGTGCAGTGATGATTAAAGGGATATGTAACGATGAAGGATATAATCGGTCAAGGGATAAAAGCGTCACTTATAGTTGTAGCAACCGGTTTAGCTGGTGTTGCGCATGCAACAAATAGTAATGAAGTCGAATCCAGGTCGTTTTCCGTGTCTTCCGACAGCTCCGAGGCGAAGCAGTTTGTAACGCACGGGATTAGAATGGGTAACGGGAAATTAGCCGTTCTGCAGGGAATGCGGTCTGCTGAGTTAAAGGCCAGACACGAAGAGTATTGCAAGTCTTCCGGTGGTCGGGATGCCTATGATGAAACAATCAATATCATTGGCGAGGATGTGGTTGATGTGATCGTTTGCCAGCAGGAGTAAAGCGATACCCCCGCGTCAGAGGTTGGGACTGCAACCATAACGCCATATTACACACCCTCTATAAATCTGGTGCCGCCCAACAGAAATGCCCCTGTAAACTCCAACTATACGCTGGATGGATACATGTACTACTCGACCAATGCGGGGGGAGAGTATAGCTTGGCAATGGTGGCGGATAAATGCTCGATTTCTAATGGCGGAATCGTGGGTAGCAATGTTTATAATGGTCGTTTGAATATTCGTGTTGTCTGTGTATCGCACAACGCTGGAACTTGGCCGGTATACCTGAATGGTTGTATTCCGGGTTTGTGTGCAACTGCTGTAGGTGAAGTTCGAGCCCGACATTAATCTCTTAATTATTGGGTACAACTGCCGGCCTTCCTGATTATTTGTCAGGGAGGCCGCTGCAATTCGGTAAAGGTGATTCTATGGGTAATGTAATAGCTGTGCTCGCCATTCTAGCTTTGTCCAGTGGTGCTATCGCTGGAGAAAATCAGAGAATAGAGAAGACATTTACAGATTCCGAAGGAAACAACGTAAAAGCCGAGGTTGTTTATCAAAAAGCTGGTGACAACAAGGTTAAAATTGTTGAGGTCAGACCTATTGATGCATCAGTGGCTTTCTTCGATCGGGCGTGCGAACAGCGGCTGGGTAAGGGGGCTCGTTTTGTCGCTCCGGGTCCAAATACAAAGATCATTGTTGGTGACGTGGAGCAGTATACCTTTGGTTGTCAGAACGAGACTAACTGAGCGAAAGCTACGCTCAAGGGTTAAGGGCACGCGCCAGGCGCGTGTCTCCCGTTTCTTTCAAGTGCCGATGGGCGCTTCCTAGTTGCCGCTTCCACAATGTGGCAATCTGAATCCCGTTGGCGCCCATTCCGTGTTGTAGATATCGTTCGTTGGTGAGCGCTCTGCGCATTCAAGAACAAACCCCACTCTAACCCGGTGGACATCGTCTTTATCCCGGATAAAAATATGCCCCCAAGGGTCTCCATCGTCCGGCGTAGGAAGACATTCCCTGCAGGATGTCCAGGTCATGTCCTCCGTGGCGTCCCTCTCGTTCGACCGGTGGTCACGTTCCAGTCTGGCCAATTCAGTGCCAACGTTGCTGGCGATTGCTTCAAGGCTGGGACTGGTGATCACAACAGCCCGTTCGCCGAAGTCCTCTTGGTACCTACGGGCCGATTCGAGCAGCTGATCCTCTGATTCGCAGAAGTCCACACCGACGCATTTTTGAGTTCGACGATCCACAACTACCACAATGTAATCCATCTTCTCTTCTCCATTGAATTATGCGGCCGCTGTGCCGCCGCTATCTCGGGATTCTTGCTTCAGTGGTAAACGGGAAACCTTTCGGGGCCCCGGGCGAAAATCTGCCGGCCGTCTGGCAGGCTGGTCTGAATGAGTAATTCGTTATCGCCTGTGGTGTAAAGACTTACCCGACGCGCACCGGTGCGCTTTACAAACTCCCCAATCGTGAGCGGTTTCTCGATGTGATCTGCAATTTCAGATGAAACGCTGTGCGGTACCAGCGTAATACTGTCGGTGAAAAAGGGTACGGGGGTGAGCGTGTCAGACATGATGTTTCTCCTGTTTGGCCTGAGCCTGTTCTGCTGGCGGGTGCCAGCTCAATTCATAAGGTCAGTGTAGGTCTTTACGACCTTGTGCGTCAAGATCGGAACGGCCCTATTGTTCAAATTTGAACGATTTTTTGCATTTAACGGGGAGAGAGTGTGGAGCTTGGTGGGGTGGTCGGGGCTGGCGGTACCGGCCAGCGCCTCGAGGGGAGTCGTGCGGGCCTTTGGCCCTTGCAGCGGCCTCCGGCCTTCCTTCACGGCCAGGCAAAGCCTGACCGTTCAGCACCGGCACAGCCGTAGGCTGAGCCTACTCGGCAAAAACTGACTTCCATGACCTCCCTTCCGAAATCGAATCGAAGTCACTGGGTACCTTGAAAGCCAGGAGGTTGCCAGCCCAGTACAGCTTGCCCCCTTTGCGACATTCACGAAATGGCACGGAACCCTCTTCGCATACCTGGAGAGCTACTACAGAGCTTCGGTACCGGTTGTATGAACTTAGCCAAGGTCCGGCTGCCTGGCCGGTGCCGGAGTCATCAACCTTCAATTCGATACCGATTTGTCTTTGCCAAAATGGAAGTCTTCGCGAATTGTCTTTGTCGACTGGGCTCAGGAAGCCGCTAAGCCAGGGGTCTGGTCCTGCTACCTGCAGGAATCGCTGTCTGGCCTGCTCAATGAGCCAGCTGTTAAGGCCTGTGCCTTCCAGGTCTCCTGAATTGGTGAAGTCAACCACGCGAGCAAGGTTTGAATGGGATGAATCCTGCTCAACGAAGAGGATCGGGGATGGGTTGATCAGTGGCTCCGACAGATCCACTGAAGACCGGTTCGTGCTGTCCTCTCGGACCACTTCAAACTGCCAGCGGCCAGCGTGGATCTTAGTCCGGAGTTCGATTCGGGCAAGACATTTGATACGGTCTCCGGCGCCCAAGGTTGTGTGGTCGAGGTGGGCGCTCGAACAGTTGGTGTCGGCATAGGCCTCGTACTGAGCGCGATCAAAGATCGCAAATACGGCGGTGTGTTTGGTCATGGCGTGTGTGTCCTTAGACTCGTTTCATCAGTTGGCCATTGTCGCTGAGGTCCAGCTCGTTACCCCACTCGGCGCCCAGATCGATCCCGATTGCCTTGGCAGCATCGATGACGTTCTTCTGTGCATGATCGGAATCGTCGAGTGCTACGCCATCCCGACTGTACGCGGTGAGCGGTAACCCTGAGATTTCCCGGATGTGCTTGAGCGCGAGTAGCAGACAGATGGTTGTTCGTTCAATATCGTTCTGGGCAACAGTGAATCTGCGGGTTGGCGCGTGGTAAAGCATGGGTGATTCTCCTACGTGGATTCTGTGTAGCGCCCGGGCGGTAAAAAAATCCCCGGGTTGCCCCGGGGCAGGGGATCCGCCAACGCGTTACGGATTCTTTACGCTCCCAGGTCAAACTGCTGGGATTGTGTGTTTTTGCTCGTCGCGGGAACAAAGCCCGGGTGTAGCATCAATTCGTTCAGTGAACCGCCTTTGCCTTCCAGCCCGGCCATCTGCAGAGCTCTGCAGTAATCCTGGTACCGGACGATCTGCGCCTGGTATCCGTTGCGGGCCCGGACGATACCTTCTCGGAGCAGCCAGTTCATTTCATCAACGTTGCTACGATTTCCCTCGGCAAACTCCATCGACCACCACCACATGAAATCGTAGAACGCCGCGGTAGGCTCTCTCTGGGCATCCAGGAGGTCGCTCAAGTCGGCCTCCAGTTGCTCCCCGGATACCAGAGCGTCGTGACGCTGGCCCTTGCCGCTGGTGTAAGTGTCCTCATCCATGGCTGCTACGGTGCAGGAAGCCCGATCGGAGTCAAAGCTTGCCAGGGTACCGAGAGTGGTGCGCCAGTCGTCGCGATATTCCCGGGTTTCTGGTCGTTGGGTCAGGTGAATCTCTCCGAGCTCTTTGCCAATCATACCTTTGTCCGAGCGGCTCTCGATGGCCTGGATGTCTTC
Organism: Marinobacter sp. MBR-105; assembly: GCF_053628895.1. Taxonomy (NCBI): domain Bacteria; kingdom Pseudomonadati; phylum Pseudomonadota; class Gammaproteobacteria; order Pseudomonadales; family Marinobacteraceae; genus Marinobacter; species Marinobacter sp. MBR-105. The sequence goes on from NZ_JBRJHG010000005.1 coordinate 135,579, forward strand.
GTCGGATGGCAGCTGGTAGCGGTAGCCCGACTCAATTCGCTCGTAGATCCGGATGAACGCTCCAGGTGCATGCTGGCCATAGCGAGCCCAGTGGAATGAGATCAGAACAAGATGCTCAGGTTCTAGTAGCCTCGGGAAGCGGCGGGGCTTTCCAGTCTTCCTCGCATAGTCGTCTTCATTGGCGTCGACAGTCATGGTCCAGGCCAACAGCTTTTCGGTCCAGCGGGCAGAGTATCCGTTAGAGAAGACTTTGATAGTGCCTTCCGGGGTGATGCTCTTGCTCAGATAGCTCCGGTTCTCCGGAACATAGTGCCCGGCCCGAATGATCCGCGACAGGCGGGTAAGTGGTTCGTAGGCGGGGAACCGTTCAGTCATGCCCTCAAGGCTGTGATCGCGGGTAACCTTCTGGCACGCCCAGCAACCAGTACGTCCGCCGCCGCAGCTGCTGGCGGACTTGCCAAACTCAGGATCAATGGCGCCAATCGAGCAGGTAGACTCACCGATGGTCTCGTACAGCGCCAGTGTCGGAGTAAAGTCCAGTGTGGCGAAACCGAGACGCTTCTGGTCAGCGTTCAGGAAGGCCCACACATCGCCTTCAATCCAATCAGCGATCGGAGATAGGAGCCAGCTGCCAGAATCGGTTTGTTGGGGGCGAGTGGAGCTCTCTCCCCGAGCACGCATACGGTTGCCGCGAGTGTTGCTCTCGTCAAATCGCGTGCCAATCAGAGTGAGGATGTTCTCAGCGCCATACTCCTTGGCTAGCTCCTTGCGAACCTTGTCCATCGGGCGAATCTTCAGGTCGATGGTGCAGGTAGATTTCCCCCCGGCTGCTGAGGCCACGGCCCTGCCGCCAATCATGGAGACCAGATAATGATCTGCAGGCGCAGGGGTAACCCATCTTTGCTCGACCTCAATGCCGGCGTTCTTACTCCACTCCAGCATGGCGCGTGACATACGGTAGGCCAGCTTGATCACGGAGGGGTTCTCAACCAGCGTGTTTGAAGTGAGTACCACCACCCGTCGACGGATGCCGCGGTTCAGGAGGTTGCGTGCTGCCTGCAGGGTGAGGGCCAGGACAACGCTACTGTCCTTCCCGTAGCTTACGCCGGCACAGGTCACCTTCGTAGAGATCATGGCGTTCTCAATAGCCCTGATAGCGTCAGAAACCAATTGACCCAGTGGCAGGCGCACTGTCACGGGTTTGGCGGCTTCGATGTGCTCTGCGAACAAGGTGGCTTGCATGGTCATCCTGAAATCCTCGGGTGGCGGTTGCCTATATCGCTGGCGGTGGCCAGCTCAATTCATACCCATATAATAGGGCTTATAGACCTATATGTAAACCATTATTTCACTGGAGTGGAGAGCTTCTTGTCTGCTCCAAAGTCAGGCTTTCCGGTGTAACTGGGAACCAGTAAGCGTCGGAGTCCAGGTGGATGAAGCGGCCATAGAATGAATCGTCAGCGGCAAAGCCAATAACTTTCATCCCGGGGAACACAACATCGTATTCGTTGGTGTAGGTGACCGTATCCCCAATGGCAAATTCGCAAGGAACGGGAGGCTCAGTGCGAAGAGCACGTACAAAGTCGAGACGTTTTTTTGCGGCGATGGCGGAGTATTGGCTTTCCATGAATCGTTCCTCTTCGTCTTCAGGTGGCGGTTGCCGGTATCGCTGGCGGTGGCCAGCTCAATTCAGGACTTCAGTATAGGTCGCAGCGCCCTCCGCGTAAAGGGCGCTGCGTTTGCCGGTCTTGGCTGTTCCTAACGCTGCACGACGCTTGCCGCCACCACGAAAAATCTCTCATTAAGGATAACATCCCGCCAGGCTCTTAACGCGGCCTGCGCGTGATCACGGGGGAGTATGCGGGTGTGACCCGAAACTCCCCGGATCAGTTCATCACATTTGAAACTCCGGCCCTGAGGATTGATCTGGGTCCAGCTTCTTCTGCACATCAGTCAAAAGCTCAGTGACGGTGTTGATCAGATAGGACTGAAACTTGTCTTGTGCCAGAGTGCGCTGATACACATCGGCCGGCAAAAAGCGCTGCATTTCATCCTGGAACTGCTTCCCGGCAACAATGTCGGGTAACCGGGGAATCATGTTGTCCAGCTTGTCCAGGTAGTCGTCGAGTCGATAGTCAACCATCTTGTGTTCGACGAGGTCGGCGTCGACTTCTGCTCCGCGTTGGGACAACCAGGCCAGATCCCAGATGTCACGGTTGCGGACGTACCGCTCGGTGGCCGGAAGGGAAATCAGCTTGTCAGCCATGATCTCGTCCCTGGTCTCCACCATGATCAGAAGGTCTTCGTAGCCGTCAGGCAGAAAATCATAGTTTCGCACCAGTGGTTGGGCTGTCTTGGTGTGGGCCGGAATATTGGCGACTTCAAGTTTGATCTTCTGCTTGGGCAAATCCGGGCGATCCGGTGAGGTTACGATGCCGATTTGCCACTTGTCGATTTTCAGTTCTGCATATTTCGGATCCTGTTTGAGTGAGGACGGTTCTTTAACCGTTACCTCCAGCCCGTAGCGGGTAGAAAGGTAATCCTGAATGCAGGTCTTCATTTCCGCCAGCTGGCGGGACGTGAAGTCGACACCGCCAGCAAAATCCAAATCCTCGCTGAAACGATTTCCGCCGTAACACAAGCGTAGTGATGTGCCGCCCTGGAAAACCAGATCGTTCAACAAACCTTCCCGGTCCAATGCGTAGAGCAGGTCATAATGAATCAGCTCTTTCTCAATGACCGGACGCATGTGCCCGAGGGAAGGGTTTAGTAAGGCCTGGTCAACCAAGGCCCTGAAATCAACAGGCTCAATCTTCATGTACTGCCTCTTCATCAATCAGGTGAGTGTTCCTTCCGACTCGTTTGAGATCCCGGACGGCGGCAAGTTTGGCGGCAACCCGCAGTGGGCGCCCCCGATCCTTCATAGATCCGAGAATTTCCGGTACCGGACGTTTGGTGTGTGTGAACTCGATAACTCCGTAGGGCGTCTGGTATTCGCCTTTTCGGCCGGTTGTTACAACCGTGAGCCGGCCGACCGGGATCTGCGAGATCACCCCGTACTCCGATAGTGCGGATTCCAGGCTCACGTAGTTGTATTCACCGCGGCGCAGGGTCTTGGCAATCAGTTCCAGGGTGTCTTTGCCCTTATTCTTGGATAGGGCGTACAGATAGACGCCTTTGGATGGACGCTCCAGGATGCCGTCTGTAACCAGCCTCTTCAGGGTGGCATCGCGGCCCCTGGGGGAGTCTTCCGGAAAAACCTTTGCCATATCTCGAGCAGCAAAGACATAGCGCCCGCGTTGGTCGAACTCGGCTAGACGTTTGATGGCTTCACTTTGCTTCATGTGCTCACTCCAAGAATACGATAACCGCGCCAATAAGTGTGGTTAATGTCCACATAATAAACCATGGGGTACAAAAAGTACACCAATAAGTGTGGTTAGTGTCCACATGATGATTTGAGCGAGAAAATAGTGGGGTGGGGCTGGCGGATTAAAAAGATCGGGCCCAGAAACGACAAAACCGCCTGGTAAGGGCGGTTTTGGTTGTCAGGCGTTGGTGTTGCCCGACGGCTCACAGAGCCACATAGATTGCACCTTTAGGGTAAACCAATGGTTTACTTGTTTCAACTTTACTTTAAAACTCGGTGGTGCAGCGATATCATAGTCGGGCGCGATCTTTCAGTATGGTGCGGCCGTTAAGAAAACAGGAGGAGAGGACACAAATTCCTTCCCTCACCCGGATTGGTAACCCGGCTGGCAAAGAGGGTTCTTCAACGGCCGTGCTCACTGAGCCACATAGATTGCGTGCCAAGTCTTGGTAGGCCAGTGAACATTGCTTGGGCGGCCCTCAGCTAACGAGGTGCCTTATGGATCCTATTGGAACCTTCACCCTTGTTCTGGCGCTTGTGCAGTTGGTTATCCAGGTGCACTTGCTCTACAAGAACAAGTAAAAGAACAGCCCTCGCCTTCGGGCGAGGGTTTTTCCGTTCGTTACGCCGGAATCAAGCAGACCAATCGCATTCTGGGGCGAGCAATTCAAATAGCGGCCACCATTCTGTTCTTTCCGATTCCTTTCCTTGGCGACGTTTTTCCGCAACATTTGCTTTTTTCTTTTGCCAGGACGGTCTTCCGGAAAACAACTCTGTGATCCCATAGTGATGTGTGACCCGCAGAAATGCCTTGGCGTAGCCACTGTGGTGCTCGAATATCGTGTTTGCCCAGAACGGCCAGTTTGCATTGTTGCTGCCACCGAGTTCGCCAACGAAGCATCCTTCCTGGGCTGACAGAATCACTTCCATGATGCGGATCGCCCCGATATCAATCTCCAAGGTGGGTAGGGGGAGGTTCGTCACACTGCGAAGGTCATCGAGGAAGTTCCGAAGAACCGTACGAAGATCATCTGCATCCTCGTTCTCTGTGATCAACCACCGTAGTTCCTCAATGTGGGCACCAGCACCCTGCTGAGCCTCCAGTTGTTTGCGCCTGGTGTCATGATCGAACCAGTAAACCCGGAAGGTCTCCGGGCAGAGAGTGATTTCAGTGATTGGTACGATGGCGGTCCGCCAGGTCGATCGGATATTCCCGTTGTCGGCGTTCGGTTCCAGGTAATGGCAGGTAAAATGGGGGATTCCCGTGGTTCTGGCGGCTGAGATGGCGGCCGCGTTGAGCTCAAAGGCATTGCCATTGTGGTGATAGTAGATATCTCGTTCGTAAAGCCGGTGGCCCTCATGGGTAAAAGCACCGAATACCCAGCATACGATTACGCCCCGATCGCGGTAGAACCTTTCCCGGTCCACGATAACGTCCAGATAGGTGGAGGATAACTGGATCTCGAAAGCAATTTCCTGGCCGTCAATGGTGGCCATCACATCCGGCCGTTTCCAGCTCAGTTTGTCAGATCCCCGGATAGTCGGTTCAACTTGAATAGAGTGAGCGCCTGGCCACTCTTCAAGCATTGAGCGAATCTGCTCTTTGAGTTGAATGTGTTGAACCGACTCCTTCTGGCCGTTGAACCGCAGGGCGTCCCATTCTGAGAGCGATAAATCCGCTCCGTTCTTGTATGGGCAGGCGTAGGCCGGATTCTGTCGGTGACGCACATAAAATCCGCCCCTCGGCCGGCCGGCCAGCAACAAGGGTTCCCAGCAAACCGGGCAACGCCATAGAGCCTCTACCTGATCCGGGGCTTTCCTGTGTGCCAAATAAGTCTCTGCGAGGTGTCGACGCAGCGCCTGGGCTTTGGCCGGATCTTCCGGTATGAGTTGATCAATTGGCAGCATCCTGTGTTCGGCATCGCTCCAGATATAGTCCAGAACCTTTGAAGCCGGGGAATGGCTGCTGTCTCGATCAACTGTGGTACCTGGTGATGACAAGATGACCTCCGAAGCGTGCGGAATCCGGTACCAGTATACCGGCTCAGTCGCGGTACCGGACTCTACCGGCGTCTATGCCACCTGAAGAAAGTCCGGATTCCAAATAACATCCGGGCTGCTCCGGAACCGGTAGCCACCCGCCCGCAGATATTCCCACATGCACTCTTTGACATCCTCCCCGGCATGAAATGCCAAGGATTCCTACGGCGCTCAGTGGCGGCATTAAGCCGCTGCTGAGTCGCTTCGGTGGGTTCCTGCTGCTGGCGACCTTGGTGCATCGCTCACTTCACAGGCGAACCGGGCGTGTCCCGCCCTTAAAATGTTGATCGCGCCAACGATGTCGGCATTCTCTTTGAAGTCGCACTCCACGCAGTGGAATTGCGCTTGCGTTCGGCGGTTCTCTGCTGACACATGGCCGCAGGCCGGACAGGTTCGGCTGGTATTGTGTGGCGGTACCGCCACCAACCACCCGCCGCTCCATTGGAGCTTGTAGTCCAGTTGGCGCCGGAACTCGAACCAGCCCTGATCCAGAATGCTCCGGTTCAGACCGGATTTGGCCCGGACGTTGCGCCCGGGTTGATCGAGCGTGCCGGCCGCTGACGCCGACATATTCCGCACCTTTAAGTCCTCGATACACACCATCGTTCTTTATAGCAGATACTGTGTAAATGAGTGAATGAATGAACGCAAGCTCTGCAACAGTGGGGCTTTCGTCTTTATGGGCCAAATTACACAGTGTGTAATCATGTGTGTAAAAAACTAAGACCTTGGGGCTCCGCCCCAAACCCCGCTCGGGCCGCCGAGTGCTCGGGAGTGCTGTCCAACGGGCAGCACTCCTCGTCATAGGCTGTGGCATCTCCACGGCTGTAAACGCCAAGCCCTATCGGGTGCGCTGCGCGCAGCATTGACAGCCGCTACGCTGCCGCAGAAGGCGGGCAATGCTTCAAGCATGGCTCAGCAGGCTTTCAAGATTAGTATTCCGTTGTGCGGCAACAGAGCCTCTGCCCAACGCACGCGTTATCAGCGACCGATCACCGAGCACACGAAGCCGCTCAGCCGGTCGGGTGATCGCTGTGTAGAGCAGCGTCTGGTCAAGCATGTGAGGGACATAGCCCGGCAGAAGCAGGATGCAGGTCGGCCACTGCGAGCCCTGCGACTTATGGATCGTAATGGCGTAGCCGAGATCCAAGGTTTCAAGCAAGCCTGCCGTGATCTCGACAACGCGCCCGTTCAGCTCCATCAAACCGAGCACTTCGTCTCTCGCCTCAGCGTACACGTCCGAGATCGTGCCAAGGTCACCGTTGCGGATATCGGCGTCGTAGTCATTCGCGGTGACCATCACTTGGTCACCCAGGCGCAACCTCGCGCCTCGACGGGTGACCCAGGGTATCCAACCGCGCAGATCGTCGCTGTAGTGCAGTTCGGGGCGCCGCTCGGCTGCGTCACGGTGCGATTGGATGAGGGCGTTGAGCGCATCGACCCCCAGTGGCCCTTTTCGCGTCGGGGTCAAGAGTATGCAGCCCTCTGCACCGCCGCTTTCTTCCCAGACACGGATAAGGGTTTCTGGAGAGCAGTCGGGATCGTAGTGGCAGTCACCGGACGCGCTGTTGAGCAGGCCGTGATCGTAGGTGTTCGTCCGCACTGCGGTAGCAAGGCGGTGAATCCCGGAGTCCTGTCCTTGGCGCTTTACCTGCGAAAGCTCAAAGGCTGGCAGATTGCTGCGCATGGCGGCGTGGAAGACTAGGCCCCCGCCTATGGGCGGAAGTTGCGCCACATCCCCTACCAGCAGAATCCGCGTCGCATAGGGAAGGATGCCGACCAGGCGGTAAGCGGTCAGCAAATCGACCATGGACGCCTCATCAACCACAAGCAGGGCATGCTCAGGAAAGTCCGGCTGATTCTCCCCACGATGGCCTGATAGAAGCTTTGCGATCGTGGCGGCGGGACGGCCCGTACTTTCAGCCATGCGTTGGGCGGCGCGACCGGAGAGCGCCACCTGGAATTGCGCCACCCCCTCCGCGATCTGGTCGTACACCGCCCAAATCGCCAGCAATATAGTGGTCTTTCCCGTTCCGGCGCCGCCTGAGATGATGCTGACCGGGGATTTCACTGCGCCCTTGACTGCTGCCCGCTGCTCTGCGGTCATCGCAAAGGGCAGCGTTGCTTCGAAAGAGCGAAGTGCGCTCTCGATAAGCTCGTCCGTCAGACCTTTCTCCCAAGCGGCCAGCATGGCGCCTGCACCGGCTGGGCGGGCCGCTGACCGATCAAGGAACCGCGCAACAGCATGTTCCTGAATCGCTGCACCGAGCCCCTGAAGTCCGCGCTCGGTTCGGATCAGGACGCCGTGAGCTATGGCTGCGTCGATCAGGCCGTTGCTGGCGATGCCAAGGTCTGTCGCAGCGCGCTCGGCACCCGCTACCAGTTCGTCATCGGAGACGACGGTGGAGCCGGTGCGGGCGCATAGGGAGCTGGCGACATGCTCGGCGATGGCCGCAAGTAACCGCGCTCTCGGTAGTTCGATTTTGAGGGTGGTTATCAGCTCAAGGATTTTCTTGAAAGACACACCGAAAGCGGCGAGCAGAAAGGGGTCGTCTTTGAGTCGATCCAATGCGCTTTCGCCGTATACGCGTGCAAGACGGTCTGCAATGCCAAGGGGCAGGCCGGACTCCTGTAGCCAGTTCAGAACGCCATACAGGTCCTCGGGCGGCCATTTCTCGATGAGGGTCTTGGCTCGGCCCTCGTTGATGCCCGAAACGACCATAAGCGCCTGTACGTCGCCGCGCCGCACAACCGCATCGATATCCGGAAGCGCCCTAACCAGGCGGCGAGCGATTACGTCACCCAGGCCGTCGATGTTTTTAGCGATCCACCGAGCCAAAAGCTCGCCCGAGGGGCGCACATACCGTGCGCTCTCGACGGTTAGCAGGTCGTCGTTGACCGTAAAGCCTCGGGCTTTGTAGTTGCGCCGCTCGATCTTTCCCTCAACCGACCAGATGCTGCCCACGCTCGCCGCCTCCCGCCATTGCGTGGGAAATTGGATGGCCAAGGTGGCATCGCGTTGCGCGTGTGAGCCGTCTTCGCGCACCTCCCAGGCCGTGCGAATGCCCGAGGGCCGGACTTTAGCGATCTGAACCATCATGGCCGAGGTGCCAGCCCCGTTTGCTGGATGACGGCGTCTATCGCCGCATACCGCTCCAGTTGTTTGCGAAGCAGCGCGTTCTCAGCCTTTAGCTTGGCGACTTCATCTTCGAGTCTACTGACGTCCGAGGCGCGCTGTGCAGCGCGTTTCTCAGAGCGCTCCCGAGCTGCCTCATGTGCCTGCGTGTCTTCCTGACTACCTCCAAACCACCTCTGCTCAGCGCTGGCCAGAGCCGCCCTCACAGCCGGGTTCTGATTGATCACGGAGCGGCTGAAATCCAGCTCGGCACACAGCGCGCCTCGGTTGATCTTACCGCCGCGCTCGTACTCAAGGTAATCGCCACACAGATCGCGCTCTGCGATCCACCAGTCGACGCGCTCGGCATACTCCTGTGCAAGCTCCCGGCGACTACTCATCGGAATCAACCTCCCCGACGATCTTGCGCAGGCCCGTCATGAATCCACGGGGAAACACCTCCACCCCAAGGTCGTTTTTCACTTGTCCGGCTTGCGTGACCAACCACCCCTGGCGCTCGATACATTCGTCAGAGGCAGCGAACCGCAGCGCCTTGATCTCGTTATCCGAGACGATGCCCTTGAGCGAAGGGAGAAGCTCGACGGAGGGTTCGGCGCTGGCTTCCAACTGCCTGACAGGGCGCTTATCGATCACGACCTCGGCCTGGTTCTTGAGAATGTTGAGCTGGGTACGATAGCGGTTGCGCTCGGCTATAATCTGGCCGAACAGCACGCGCAGAGCGGGATCGGGAATGCGCTCCAGCAGTTGATTGTCCTGAGGCACTCGGCGGGATCGACTCTGGATGCTGAGGGGCTTTTTTGTAGTGGTCTTGGCCTTCGCCGCCCACGCCTCGATCAGATCGCGGTAGTGCTTGTTAGCCGTTGCTCGAATGGACTCGTAGCCGACACCCCCGTATTCTGCCGAAAGTCGACCGATGGTGGTGATCGAGAAGTCGCGTTCGCCGCGATCATAATAGTCGCTCAAGGTTTCATTGAGCTTGTCAAGCGACTGCTGCGTCTTCGCCGTCTTGCCTTCTTTTAGATCCTCAAGAATTACGTCGATATCGATCTCCATCAGATGACCTCCTCATGTTGGATCAGCCGTTGCTTGATGCTCGGCAAGGCAAGCGGCGCGGCCTGGCTCATCTGCTCGATACCCGCCTCAAGAAGCCGGTCGTCTACTAAATACTCCTGGGCTTCGATGTAGTTCGCCGCAATCCGATACCCCTCCAGCTTGTCGCTCGGATGCGCGATCTTGGCCATTTTGCGAAGCAGGGCGTTGGCAGCGATCAACTGCGCCCGCTCGTCCATTTCCATCAACACCGGTTGATAGCCCTTCTGCATCATCATGCGGCTGAGTGCGAGCGTGCGCTTGGAGATGGCCGGGGTCTTGCGAAGGTCATCCTGTAGGTCGGGATAGAACTCCGCGTCCTCGCAGAGCAGCGACAGGTGCAGAAGCTCCGAGTTTGTCTCGATAAAGCGCATGCTCACCGCCAGATCTTCCTGCGAGCCTACAGCAACAAGCTTCTGCCCCTCGTCGCCCTCGCCGCGCTGGTTCTCGATATCCATCAAGCGCTGGATCACGTTGAAGCAGGCGACGAAGTCCTTGGCGTACTCATCGGCTTCCACTTGCTGCTTCTCATAGCGCCGCTCCAGCACTTGAAGCTCACCGTGCTTGGTGAATGGAGTGCCTTGCTCCTCCGCGAAGAACAGCTCATCCTTCAGCGCTTCCAGCTCGCCCTCGATCTCCACCGCCAGACTCGCTGCCTGGTGGGCCTTATAGCTGATCTGGTTGAACTGGCTGTTCAGCGCGGGCAGGTAGCTGGCCTCGGTGATGAACCAGCGGCAGCGAATGCAATTCTCGGGTCCATGGGGTACTGGAGCATAGATGGGATGAGTCCCCCTAGTGGCAACCAATTCGCCGCCGTTCCAGCAGCCGCCCAGCGTGCTCATCTCATCCGAACGAACGGTGTTGCCGCCGACCAGGCACAGCCCCGCCGAACGGTGCTCCCAACCGATGGGATTGCGGTTGGCGATGGCGGCCTCGACCGATTCCTCGCTGTTGCAGGCGGTGCGAGCCTGGATCTGGGACAGCTCCGCATCCTTGAGAAAGGTGCGGAGCGAGGCTTGTGCCTTGGCATCTAGCGCCGCGTGCGCCTCTTCCATTTTTTCCGCCATGACGGAGGGAGTGATCTTGTTGTAGTAGATCGTCATCAGCAGGCGCGTGTGGCCCGCCAGGAGCTTAGAGACGACCGGCAGGGGCAGGGCCGTATCCATGGTGTAGGCGGTAATCAGGGACACCCGCAGGCTGTGCAGCGGGAACAGGGTCTTCACTTTCGCTGTGTCAGGCGTGTCGTCCGGGTAGTCTTCCACCAGTTTCAGCGCGGTGCCGTCGCTCAGCGCATGGCCCGTCGCTGCCAGATTCTGCTCCAACCGCAGGAGCAGTTGATACCAGGACAGTGAGTAGGCTGTTCCGGAAATCGGCTTGGCGCGGCTTTCCGCGCTTTTCGCGCTGGCTTCCCGGAACAGGAAGCAATATTCGCCCATGGCCTTTAGCACGGCTGGGCTCTTAACGTGAATGGTGTGTTTGGTCTCCAGTGTGCTCGCACTGACGGGGGTGGTGATCGGGTTGTACTTCTCCTGCCAGTTGCGCAGCTTCTCAAGCCAGTACAGCAGCTCCTCGTGCTGCCAGGGGATCTTGTAGCCGCGATCCACCTCATTCTTGTTCTGATCGGCGGTCTTGTTGGTGGAGACGTAGAGCGCGGTGGCGTAGGTCTCGGTCATCGCATCGTAGGTGCGGCGGAACACGCCCTTGGCGTAAGGGCGCTTCTTGCTCCCGTAGGCGAAAGGGTGGGTATTCGGCACCCAGCGCCCGCCCTCATAGCGCCAAGTATCGGCCTCACCGGAGTCGAGAAGGCGAACCTGATAGGTGCGTAGCGGCAGGTGGAGTTTGACGAAGATCAGCATGGCCGTCACCGGCGACCACATCTGGTGGATGGTTACCTGTTTGGGACCTGGGCGGCGCCAGACGACCTTGGTGCGCCATACACAGTCGGGGTCGTCGTAGTCGATGGACTCTGGCTCCACCTCGAACCACGCATAGAGCACATTGTCATGCGCCCACGACCAGTCGCGGAAATGGCGATTAGCCCACGGGGCGCTACGCACAGCGCCTTCTTTGGGCTCCTCTTGCTCGCTGTCGTGAGCGTAAGGGCAGAGGATCTGTCGTAGCTGCTGAATGTAGCGGTACGGCAGCGGGTTCCTGACGGTCTCCTGGGTCGAGCTCTGTTTCACGATCCGCTCGAAAGGATTCGAGACGATGGGTCGAGCCACGCCGTGGTCGTCCTCGACGCTGTAATGCCGCTCGATGACGTGGTTGATGAAAATGGCCACGCAGTTCACGTGCTTCGCCTGCGTGCGTTGACTGTCAACGCCCGCAGCCCGCAGGACTTCGACAAATTCTTGGGAAGACGCCCTGTGTCCCGCGTGTCCCTTGAAAAACGCAGTGACATCCCTGGCGTAGGAGGCATGGCGCATCAGGTAAGTGACGAAGAAATGATGAAGAGCGTCCAGTTTATGGTTGACACCAGCGTCCTGAGTTGCGACCCATTCCGCCGCATACTGCTGCCACTGCAGCCAGTCCTCGCCATACTTGCGGGTAAGCCAGGAGAGCGTTAGATCAGACGATCGCCCGAGTATTTTCTGTGCCATTATCATACCCCTCCTAGTCGCGGCCGCTGGCCGGTGTAAAGCCCCTTCGGATCAATGTCTTCAAAACCGTGTTCAACCAGTGCCTTCCAGTCGGTGCTCATCGCCTTGGCGTCGGGCCGAGCCAGTTGCTCGGAAGCCGCGCTGAGCATGTTCGAAACGTCTTGGTTGCCTGGCAGGGTATAGACCGTTTGCGACTCAAGGGACTTGTGGTGAAGGCATTTTTTTCGGATCAGCGGGTCGATGCCCGCCTGGGTCAGACGCCGCCCGTAGTTGTGCCGATGCCCGTGCGGGTCGAACCCCTCTGCCTTGTTCGGCTCCAGGCCGATTCGGCGCAACCCGGCAGCGTAGTTATGGTTGAAGGCGTTGATCGTGTACGGGTTGCCGAACGCCTTGCTATCGAAGCTGATGAAGGCGTAAGGGTGATGTGCGTCCGCTGTTGCGCGGTATTTCAGGTAGGTCTTCCATAGGACCATGAAAACCCTAGCAAATTCGACTGGGAACCACTGCGCAATCAAGTAGCCTTCCCTGTCATCGACAAGCTTTGATTTCCAGCCCAGATATTGCGTCCCCTTCATCTCGCAACGCGGTATGCGCCCGTACTTCTCTTTCAGATACACCTTGCGAGTGCGCTCGCCCTTGCGGCTTTTCCAGCCCTCGGGAGCAACACCCTCGCGCTCGCTGTAGATGCGTACAAGCGCCTGGCTTGGGTCGGCGGGATTTTCGAAGACATCGGTGACCCACAGCAGCATGGCTTCGCTGACCCTAAGCCCCGCGCCGTGCATCAAAAGGAGAATCAGCTTGTCCCGCAGAGCGACGCGGGGATCTTTGGCGCCGCCGATGCCTTGGGTGAAGAAGGCTTCGAACTTGGAATTCGGAAAGGAGATCGCGTCATCCTCCGTCTTCGCAAGCGGGGTGCGGCCCTTGATACTCCGCGCACGCTTGACGGTGGTGCTGATGGACTTGTCTTTAATGTGGCCCAGGAAATCGTTCTGGTTCCGCCGAAACCATGCCGCGTAGTTGAGGCGCTCTTCATGCGGTGTGGCTTTGCGCAAAGGGTTCAGCGGCTTTGTGCCCTGCTTATCAGCAAGCCAGTCCGTGAAGCCCGTGAGTGCAATGATGCGCTCTCTCACGGTCGCTTCGGAGGCGGGCACCCAGTACAGGCCGGAAGGGTCTAGGCCTGATTCAGAGGCTGTCCCGCTGTACAGGCGCCTGACGAACGCCTGAAACAGCTTCTCGGGGTCTGTGAACGCTTCAGCGTTTGCTTCCATGTAGTCCAGAAGCATCGCCACTGCTCGGACGGCTTTCTCAAGCGTCGACTTGGAGCGCCCATTGGCTTGGAGGTAGAGGAGGTAGTCGGTTAGAGGCGAAAGTTCCCCCTCTTCCGTCATCAACAGAGGGATCTCGCTTGCGATCCCCGTGTTGTCCTCCACAATTTTTGCGACGACGCTGACTGTAGCCATGGCCACCCCTACACAAATTACATAAATTACACTATAAACCTCTTCTTAACAAAGATCAATAAGAAGCCACCCGGAGGTGGCTTCTTATCAAAATTACACACTTTCATGTGCTATATGTAACCATCGCGTGGTTTTGGCTTATGGCGGTCGTGGCTTTGTGGAGGTAGTCGCGGCGGGCGTTGCCGATCTGGGCGTGAATCCGCTGGACTCTGGCTTTCGCTTTCTTCCAGTTGTTGCTGAATTTGGTTTTGCGACTCAAAGCCCGCTGCGCCTTGCGCAGTCGAGCCTGGTGCTTCTTAAAGCTGTTAAGGGGTTTCAGGTGATCCTCGCCCTCAAACGTCGGCAAAGGGCGGTCAAAGGCGGCAAAGCGAGCCACTCCCAGGTCAATGCCGATGGCATCGCCTTTGGGGATGGGCGTTTCCACCTCGCGTTCGGTCTGGATGCTGATGTACCACTTGCCGGCCGACTGGCTGACGGTGACGTTTTTCACCGTGCCCAGAACCTCACGGCTGTTGCGGTATCGCACCCAGCCCAGCTTGGGCAGGAACAGGCGACTGTTCGCCTGGTCGAGCTTGATTTGTTTGGGGTCGGGGTAGCGAAAGCTGTCGGAGATGCCTTTCTTTTTGAACCGAGGGAAATCGGCTCGTTTGGAGAAGAAGTTGGTGTAGGCCCGCTCCAAGTCTTTCAGTGTTTGTTGCAGTGGATGAACCGGAGCCTCCGCAAGCCAGACGGTTTTCGGGGTGTTTCGCCACTGGGTGATCTGCTTGCAGAGCCCGGCGTAGTTCAGCTTCTTCTCGCCTTGCTCATAGCGCTGCTTTTGCAGCGCCAGCGCCTTGTTGAACACGAACCGACAGGAGCCAGCGAAACGGCGCATAAGGCGCTGTTGCTGGCCATCGGGCCGGAGTTCGTATTTGAAGGCTTGCAGGCGTTTCATTCAGCTCATCCATCACTGTTCATGTATACAGTATTATAGGCCACGTTCCGTGGCCACGCTATCCTTCCCCGGCCTGAAGCGCCGAGGCTTGTCGCGCGTTTTGGTCAGCAACCATCGCCGGCCCTCATTTTGTGCTCCGACCCCCACTGTCAGGCTCCCGGCAAAAGGATCCACGACCAGATCACCCGGCTCGGATAGAAACCGGATGAGGAAGGTTGCCAGGGCCAACGGGAATGGAGCCCCGTGCGGCGGGAGGCCCAGTTCCCGGGCATGGCGTTTGTAGGCGCTCTGGGATGGGCAATTGTGAGGGATCCGAAGCACGTTCTTGGGAATCGCTTCCGGTGTGGGGTTGCTGTACGCACCCTGGCGGGTTCGGTAAGCCCCATCACTGTGATCGCGTTGCTGAGCAATACCTCCAGACGCGATGAGTTTCCGTTGTGCTTCACTATGGGGTTGCAGTACGCGCCGATTGTCGGCTTTTACACAACTGGGATCATTGGTGAGCCAGTACACGGGCTCCCAGGCCACGTTGAGCTGATTCCGAGCCTTACTGGCCCACTGTACGGGGCCTGGCGGTTTACAAGGGTTGTGCCAGCAAAGTTCGTCCATTTTCCAAAGATTGAGCTCTTCGGCGAGAGCGATGATCAGGCGTTCCCGGTATAAAGATCGTGCGGGCGACCCCGGTTCAAAAATGTCATTGGAAACGTTGAGGCAGATGGATCCACCGGGCTCCAGGTTTCGAGCGATTCCGCGCAGGCTCTCCACCACGAATTCAATGTATTCATTGAGATCAGGGTTGCCATAGGCCCGGGCTCTGCGCAGAGGGTAGGGCGGAGAGGTCAGGCATAACTTGATGGGAGTATCCAGTTCTGAGAAAACGTCGTCGGACAATGACCACAGAGCAGCTCCCAGCTCGGTGGAGAATGCAACCATGCTGCACTGTGGCTGGATTCTTCGAAGCTGAATCTTGCCGGTTTTCGTCAGATCCCAGCGGCCATCACCGGATCGCTCGATAATGCCCTTGCTCTTCAGCGTTTGCTGATGCCAGCGAATCTGGCGTTTGATCAAGCTATGACGCTGCCCGGATTTCCCAATAGCGGTTGTCTCATTGACCCGGGTACCCGGGATACCTGCCAACCGGGAAACCGGGGAATACAATTCCGTAGTTGTCATTGGCCCGGGTGATTCCCGGAAAGCTGCTTCAACATGCTCGAATAATGAAAGCTGCATTGAAAAGTCCTCAGGTGGCGGTTGCCTGGTGCCGGCATGGCCGGCTATTCAAGTTAGTTGGGTACCGGGTCGGTGACTACTACGGAGCGAGCAGCTTACGGACGTGAATAATATCGGTACCACTCCAGATGAATTCGTAGTGCGATGACTGCATCATGGCGGACACCCCGGCCGGCGTGAATAGTCCCCAGCAGATCGACCCGGGCCGACGTGCCGATAGATACTGAACACCGTGGCTGCCGTTGGCCCTGAGACCCGGTCCTATGGCCCGGGCCGGCGAGTAGTCATCGGGCGAATGAACAGGGTGCTGTTGCCCCAACTGGCTCGCATCATGGATAGGGTCAGCACTAAAGGTGCATGTGAGCCCGCGAAACACCAGGCAGTCAAACTCCAGGCCTTCAATGTTGGCCAGGTAATTTTGATGATGGTGGGTCACCTCTGCGATGGCGGTGTCCATATCTTCAGCCAGGTACAACATCCCATAGTCACCCGGGCTGAACCGGCTGCCGCCCGGATTAACGTGGGTAAAGGGAGCCACGGCCAGTGAGCACCCGGGTATGCCCCAGGGGATCTCACCCTGCGACAGATAGCTCAACTGCCCAACTTCCTGCGCCAGCCTGGGGTTCGTCAAGGCTTGCAGCGCATAAAGGGCATCAAAATCCTCCGGCCCGGCCACATCATCGAAAATGTCGATCGTCGGGAGTTTGGAGTTGATCAGGCGGTACCCCTTTTGGTCGACGAGGCGTAACGCGGGCAAATCGGGTAGAGCGGTCCCCATGGTGTTCTCTCCGGCTATCAGGCGAGGCTCATGGCCACTTGCTTTGAATGCGTCAACACCGGACCCGGGCCGACGTTTTCTTCAATGTGCTGCTTCACGCTGGCCATCACGGCATGGTGAAGCCGGTAATCAATACTCTGGCCCTGGTTTCGATGGACTGTTCCTTCGCCATCCAGGAGGTATCAAACGCTTCCGGGATGCTGAGTAGGTCTCGAATCAGCCCTTCCGAGGGCTTCAGGTAGCGTCCTTGGTGCTGAATGTAAACGGCGTCCTTAATGCCTCGATCCTGGCTTTTCAGAATCGTAGGAGCATGGGTACTCTCGGGAGTGATGACTGCCGCAACCCGGGCACTGGTCTCTCGGGCCTGAATGGCTCTGGTATCGGTCACATCCCGGCAGTCCTTCAGGTGCTTTTCAACAACCGGCCAAATAGTATCCTGGCGGCGGGGCTTCGGTACCGGAGGCTGGAATCCTGGAAAGAGGCTGGCCACACAGTAGTAGCGGGTACGTCCGGTGATTCCTCCGTAGTCCCGGGCATCGAGCACCATATCGGTCACATGGTACCCCCAGCGACGCAGCATCGACCGCATCACTTGACCGGGCCCGGAATCCTTAAATCCTCTGACGTTCTCAATCACCACAACGCCAAGTTCCAGGAGTTCGATCTGTCGAAGGACCGGGTAAACCATATCCATAGAGGTTGTCATATCCTCCAGCGATTTCTCTCTGAGGGAAGCGCTCTTGGCTGAGCTGAAATCATCGCATTGGATACTGAAGTGCCCCACAAACACAGGGTCTCCATCCGCCAGCAGACCTTTCAGGGTTTGCGGGTCAACGTCGTAGATGCTTTCGTTGACGAGGATCCGCGGGGCTCCGTTTCTGAGGGTATTCAATGCGTGGACCTCAGACAGATTGCGACCCTTACAGCGATCTCTGGCTTCCTCAGGACGATATTCAAGAATTACGTCGGTGTGGAACCCGAGTTGATTGAGGCAATGCATATCAACGCCACCGGTCATGGCGATGAGGGTTCGCAGCGGGTCTTTGCCAATCATGCGCTGGCGGATATTGAAAACCCGGTTGGGTACCGGACATACCCTGAGCTCGCCATGCCTCATGCGAACATGGAAGCGCTCGATGCCGGCTGGCATGGTTGCCCGAATCAGGGCTTGGTTTGAGAACTCCATCACGGCTTCCAGAGGGTTGTTGTTCCGGCCTCTCTGGTACCGGCGCTGATATACCTGCAGGGTACCGGCCGGATCCGGAATAACTCGGAAGCCACCATCAAGCATGGGCACTGGGGTGACCCGGGTGCCCGGCTCGAACGCCATCAAGGGCAGGAAGTTGGAAGACACTCGAACCTTCCGTCTTTCGCCCACCACATTGAGTTTGAGCTGCTTGGTGACGGTTTCCGGGGCGTGGAACGCTGCGGTACTCAGTGCTGCACCCATTACCATTGTCCTCCACGCAGTACATCGATCCGTTTGTACGTTTCGTACAGGTCGGAAAATTGTCCACTGGAAATCACTTCCAAAGGCGAACGACCATTGAAGAACGGATTGTGGTTTGCCTTTGTCATGAAGCCGTAGACGTTATCCGGGTTGCTGAACACGATTCTGAGAGCCTGGTGGATGTGCAGCAGGTAGCTCAATCGTGCCAGCTGATCGTCGTCCAGGCGCGCCTTTGCCGGTTCCTTCCGGTATTTATAGAACGTGGCCTTTGGGATACGAAGGATGGCTTGGGCCTGGTCTGGCGTGCAGCCCCACTTATCCAGAATGTTGAATACCGTGCGCAGACCGACCTCGGCCATTTTCTGGGCGCTGGGTTTTTCCTGGTTATTCGCAAGTGTGGACATAGGCTCTCCATAGACAAAGCTGTATCATTGGTCTCATTTTAGACCTTTATGCTCGCGCTGTCTACGGGGAGACATATAGAATACAGTAGTCTTTTGGGAGACTTTGCCCGGGAGGGTTAGGGCTCTAGGATTGCCTGGCGTTTCGATGTCAGGTTCAGTCGTCCATGTGTCGAGTGCACACCCAGCGGGCCGGCTCACCACTTGGCCTGCGGTGCTCGTAAACTTCAAACCAGGTCCTCTGGTGGCAGTGATACTCAATGCGAGCAGCCCAGATGCCACCAGGCAAACTGTCGAACTCCGCCTTAACCGAACAATAGTCGGAAAACCGCTGCTCTATCGCTGTCGCCTTAGCATCAGTAATGGACGTGAGTTCCTGAACCAAGTGATCACTGGGCTGCATGATGGTGGGCATTACTGCTTAATTTCCTTTCCGGGGCACACCTTCCAGCGCATCGGCCAGTTCATTCAATGCGTCAGCCATGCCTCGCATATTGCCGATTTCGTCCTTCAGGTCGCCTTGCTGATACTCAAGCGTCAAAATACCTGGTGCCGGCGTGTGTTCAAGATGAATTCCGCCATAGTTCAGAAAACCGTGAACACGCTTCTCAGCTGCTGCGATTCGTGCTTGATCAGGCTGGCTATTATCCTTCCAGCCATGGCTTGTGGTGCTGTCTACAGGTCGGGTCATTTTTGGTTTCTCCGTTCGTTCGTAGAAGGGTGGGTGGCTTCCGACGGATTGCTCCGGGCTAAATTCAGGCTTTGAACTTAACTGAACCAGTCCTGGAAGCTTTCGTGCGTTAACGATTGCTCAGGTGCTGCGATGATTTCGACCGAGCCATAGCCGCCCTCGGGCCGAATGGCATACCGGGCAACTCGGGCTGCCTCTTCGGCGTTGGGCAATACAGCAATTACCTTACCGTTGGCGTTCATGACAATCGCACAGTGTCCTTGGTACCCCGGGGGCAACGAGCTGATCGCTTGTTCCCCGCCAATTTCATCCGGGGTTTCCGCAAGTAGTCTGGGCATAGAGTAACCTTGTGAGGGTATCCATTACGACTGGGTTTGGATGAATCCTGTTTTCAGTTCAGAGGAATCTTCGGATTCTTTGCGCATGGTCACCATGAACGTGCCGGCCGGCAACCAGGCGATCGTCGGTTCAAAGTGGCGAATTTGTTGCCATCGCGATTCATCGGTGAGGTTGCTGTCATCCAAATGCTCAACCACAGTGTCATATCCAACAGGGATGCCTGGCGCTACGGAGATCAGTTGCCATTCCTCACTCAAAGCAAGTTGCACACGGGCGGCGGTTTCATATGCCGGCCACGGGTTGGCGTCTTCAAGCCCGGGGCTGGTGACACCTTCTTTCGTGCAAGGTATGTCGATGAATTGAAGTCGACAAAATTGGCAAGCTTTCCGAAATATCTCCCGTTCTGACCCACTGTTCATCATGTACGGCCATACGCCACCATAGCTCATGCCCCGGACGCTGAGCTGGATATAGTATTCCTCGTAGCGCCGGACTTCGCAGATATCGCGCAAGGGTTGGTCGTTCTCGTCCCTCATGTTCTGGTTATCGACCCAGCCGGCAATTCGGTGGCCGTCGCAGACCAACTGATACAAACGATCGTAATCTTCGGATAGCGAATATCCAGTGTTCATGGTTGCCTCCGGTTCAGAATCCGCCACCACCATCACCCCCTCCGCAGGAGCTTGAGCTACCGCCGTCACAATAGGAGCTTGAGCTTGATCCTTCACCAACGGACGATGCCAAAAAAGCGGCGGAGCTCATTCCATAGTCCGAAGATTCCTGCTGAGAGTGGGACGGCCGTGAGCGCTGACGACGTGCCGCTCTCCGGGCAGAGGCGATCTTTCGTTCTAAAGTCTTGGCTGCTTTCTTTTCCTCAATCGCTTCCCCGATCAGTTGCAGGCTTTCGCCGGTCAAAAGCTCGGGCCATTCTTGTGCGGTTTCCAGAGCAGAGATCGTCTGTTTCTGCAAATACTTGCGGTAACTTGCTCTCCGGGCATCCCGGGCGGTCAGTCCAGCCAGCCACGTAAATGTGAGGATGGTTGTCACAATATGGGCAATCACAAACGAAGAAAATTCCTTAGGAGAGCCCAGATAGTGAGTTACCGCCATCACAAGGGCGACCATTACATTGACGCCAAAAACGGCAAGCAGGTTGCCCATATCAAAGCCTGCCCAGGGATGAGAGAAGTCTCTATGGGTGATCGGCTTGAGGTCAGTCATTGTCTCTCTCCAATTCCGTTGGCTCTATTACCGGTGTCGGGGCTTATTTCTATCGCTCAGGCGTCTTCGTGCTCCGGATACTCATCGTAAAACGCGGCTTCCGGTGACTTGCCCGCGTCAAAATCCTCCCGCCAGGCATCTACGTCGCTAACGCTCTCCCCGTGCATGCTCGCCAGATCGAGCAGCATGTCATACCACTGTTCAAAGTCGTCCATCACAATCCTCCGGGCCGGCGGCCGGTTACAGGTTGGGGGTGTACTCAAAGCCTTTGCTGGCCTCTGAGTCGGTGAAGGTATCGATCTCTTTTTCTTTGTTCAGAACGCTATTCACCATGTTATTCGGGAAGTTCTGAATCCCGTTATTGAACGCTTCCACGTTGTAATTGAAGATCCGAATGGCGGCGCCAATGTGCTCCTGCTGCTCAGTCACCTCTTGCATGAGGTTGCTGAACAGCTCAGAGGCTTTCAGGTCAGGGTAGGCTTCCATGGTGACTTTGATGCCGTGCATGACTTTCTCGGACAAGGCTTCGATCTTTTTAAGCTCCCCGGGGTTTGGCTGGTCCATGGATAGCTCGTTAACGGCAGACCTAAGCTCCGTGATCTTGGACTGCAGGCCTTCCTCGAAGGTCGTGTACTTCTCAACGGCTTTTTCCAGTTCCGGGATGATTTTGTTCTTCTGGCGTTCCTGTGTCAGAACGGTAGCCCAGGCGCGCTTGACGGCATTCTTACGGTTGATGATGCCGTTGTAGATACTGATGATCGTGAACACGATGATCGCAACCACAGCAATGGCAATGATGGTGGAAACTTCCATGGTAGGGCTCCTGATTTAGCTGTTTACCGTTTTACGAGAGAAATTTGAGTCGCTGTAACGCACCAAGGTGTCAACCAATTCCAGCATTCGGTCAAGGGTGACCATGCGGTGGCCTTTCTTGATCAGTTCATGGAACCCCTTGGGGTTGACCATAGGGGACACTTCTTTGTCATCCAAAACATCGACGTATGAGTTCACTACGTGATGTTTGCTGGCGGCCAGGCATAGCTTTCCATCTTTGTTAATCTCCAGTGCCAGTCCAGGAATTTTGCTGGCGGCTTGAACCAGAGTTTCCTCAACGGCCGGCTTCAGGAACCGGGACAGAACCATGGCGTCTTCGCCGCGACAATGGAAAAGCTTATTGAACTCGATGAAGGCGGGTTTGTATGGCGCCCCATAGAGCGTTTTCTCGAAGCTTCGACAAATGTGAACGCCCTTCGCATAGGGGAAGTCGAGCACGATGCCGCTGCGGTCATAGTGCTTGTATTCAACCTTGGTGACCCATTCCTTGCGGGAGCTGTCGTATTCCTGCTTCTCAATTCGGTCGACATAGTGAAGGCGGTAGGGGCGGTACTCGAATGAAGTATTCTTGCCCTGGTACTTGCCATGCAGGCAGTCGTAAATGCCCCTTTCGTAGTTGCCCCGTTTCATTTCACCAAAGGATGGTCGTAGGTTATCCACTTCGGCTTTGTCTGTGCGCTCCAGACCGTATTCGGCCAGCGTGGCCCGGTCCATGAGCGTATTGCAGAGCACCCGGATACGCTTGTTATGAAAGAGGATGATCGCCAGGTACATGATGGCCAGCGCAATCAGGAAAAAAGGTTGCGCCTCAATGATCAGGCGAGGGCTTACTCCCAGCATTTCAGCCCACTCATACGCTCGGCTGGCGTACCGGGTATTCCCGCTCAGCCATTGGTACATCGTTAGAGCGCCCATTCCCGCAAAAGCCCACATGAGCGTGTAAGCCCACCAAAGCTTGAATTTGATGGGTTTCCCATAATCCACCATGGATTGTGTGACTTCCAAAACCTCATCCTTGGTCGTTGCTGCTGATGCTGCCGCCGTCCAAATTTCAATACGTTTTTTCAAATCCGAGTTGTAACTCATGCGCTCGGCACCCTTGCTTGTCTTTGCTTGGCGGCAATTGTTGCCACTATTTCAGGTTATCACATGGTATACACTGTAATTCACATAACGAGGCATTGTCCATGATTTTTTCACTAGGGCTGGATTGGTGATATTGAATTGGGGCGGGCAGATTTTGGGTGAGGGCGGCAGGTATGAAAGGTAGGCCCTGCTGTCTGGCAAGGCCCCCTCACGGATCACTATTCGGCGGCTTCGTCGTCAATCTGTGCTTGATCGACCAGGTTGACCACGTCAACGCACTGCGCCAGTGGCAGCCAGAGCGACAGTTCGCCGCTTGATCTCTGGTTAATCACTTCAAAGCCAAGCTTCTCATAGAAGCGCTTAACGTCCGTATTCTTTGCGTCAACTGCACATCCAATGCCTCCAATGGCGAGGCACGCATCGACGACTTTCCGGAACGCTTCTATGACAAGGAATTTTCCGAGCCCTCGGCCTTGTTCAGCCTTCTGAACGCCGAGTCTCGCTAATCGGGGGGCGGGCGGACTATCCCCAACACGTTTCCTGATACGGTGATCATCCGGAAACTCTATGGTGCTGGGAATGACGGTAAAAAAGCCCAGAATTTCGGTAGGGTCGTTCTCATCGTTGATGAGAACGTATGTGCGGGCGACCTGCTTATCGTTCTTCTGACGAGCAACGTTCTTCAGAAAAAAGTTTAGATCAGCATCGCCGCAATCAAACGTGCGACGATTGTGAGATTTATCCAGTTCTTCGATTCGTAAAGCCATTAGCTAGAGTCCTGTGTTGAAGCGCAGCTTCACGGAGTGCAGGGCTCAGGGGCTTTGGGTTATCCAGCAAGTCCAACATACGGTCGGCAGCCTTATGGCTGACCGCAATCCGCGTTGCTTGCTGCTCTACCTCAAGGGCCTCCTTCGTGGCAGCGTACACCATAAACTGGTTCACGCTGCGCCCTGACAACTCTGCGGCGCGCGCAATAAGTTGTTGAGTTTCCTCGTCGGGTCTGACGACCAGTCGAGGGTCTTTCGCGGTTTTGATTGAGTTCGTCTTCATAATCTCCTGTGGGGCTGGATTGATATGGATAGGAATCCAGACACCCTCTCCGTTTGTGAGGAAACATTGGATGGTCAGAATTTTCCGCAGTACGGCGCTGACCTCATCTTGATTCTTCGATCTAAAACATTGGACTTAAAACACACCCTATCCATAGTGCCATTTTGGCACCACATCCATTTTGTGTCAATATTTGGTGCCAAATTGGCACCATTATGGAAGTTCATACAAAAAAGCTGCTTAGGAAAGGGTGGATGACGAGCGAGTGGGGGAGGGTGGTGATTGGGTGGCACAGCCAACGTTCCACGGGGAGTCGTGCGGGCCTTTGGCCCTTGCGGCGGCCTTCGGCCTTCCTTCACGGCCAGGCGGAGCCTGACCGTTCAGCATCGACTCAGCCAAAGGCTTCGTCTCCGTAGTTAGCCAAATAGGTCGAGCTGTCCGGGCTCCGGGGTATCTTCGCTGGCGGCTGGTTGAATTGGGGGTGCTGGAACCTCGACGGACTGCACGGGCGCCTGGCCAAGTGAGACGGTGGAGTCCGAAACGGTCGGTGCCGGTTCCGGTACAGGGGGGGTGGAGATGGGGTTTCTGGTGGCCGGACGAGCGGGGCGCTTCAGTGAAAAGACAGGCGCGCTGCCCCAGGTCAGCTCAAACGGTAGGCTGTCGGTCGCTGTGAACCGGCTCTGCGGCGGCAGGCCAAGGACATCCAGCAGCTTGCCCGCCAGCGAAAGGGAGGCCTCCAGGTAATCCTCGGCCGTGATCAGAAGCTTGAACTCGGGGCAAATAGCAGCCGATTCTCCGTCGAGCTTGATCAGGCAAACATGAATTGCTCGCCCATCCGGTGATCGCCACAGTTTGTAAGGGCGGTAAATAGACTGCGGTACCTTGTCCAGCCAGGGCCCGATGGGCCCCTCCTGAATGAGTGCGTATCGCTGGCGGGCAGTCGGGCCTTCGCAGATGGGCGTTGTGTTCTGGATGAGTCTTTCGTAACCCTGGCGCCCACATCGGTCGCACTCGCGGTAGGTGAGCTCATAACGGGTACCGGCATCCGTATAGACAGAATTGCGGTGCTTGAGCGTATGACTCCCGCAGGGGCAGGCCATTACAGTCGCCCCCAGGTCTGATGGTCGGCCTCCGTCATTCGCCCTTCCCGTTGCGCTCGCTTATTCTCGATTGCCTCAATTTCAGGCTTGTGGGCTTCACAGGCGTGTTCGTAAAAGCCTTCCGATCGCCAGATGGCCGGGGCTTTAACCCCGGCCGCCCGGCAGAAATCGCATGAGTGTTTCTGGTTCGCTTTCAGTTTGCGCATCTACGTTGCTCCACCTGGAGTGCTCAGGCCGCAGCCCGAGCAAACAAGTCATTCTGGTGGCCAGTGCCAGCCAGGTCATCATAGGTCATTAACCGCCAGCGCCCGGGGCCGGTTCGGATGCAGGTCTTCTGGACAATCTTCCGAATCTGGTGCTTCCAGAATTCGTTACCGGTGTAGGGTCGGTTGCCCTCAATTACCCGGTAAATGTCTTTCAAATCTGCTTCGCCGCCGAGGTCAAGCAACGCCTGTTCCACCACTTCGCCCCACAGGCTGGCCCGGCTCTGATTGCCGATGAACAGAAGTCGGTACCGCTTGGCCAGTTGGTTGACGGCGTGGGTTTCTTCGTACAGAAAGAATCCTACCATGCTGCGAGTGCGTTCTTTGGTGAAGGTCGCGAACATCAGGGGCTTCTGCATCTGCTCGAACATGTTGCGAGGCAGCAATACCTGGTTCAGCGAGAATCGCTCGGACAGGCTTACTACGCTGCTGGCGGTCTGGAAGAAGTACACCGGCAGGATGAAGCCGATCTTTCCGCCGTAATCCATTTCTTCGTACCCGCGCTCCAGGAATCCGTGAATAACCTTGGATTCAAAGGGAGGATTGCCAATGATCGCGGTGGGCCGGAACGGAAGGTCGATGGTGCAGAAGTCGCCGGTCAGAATGTCGCGACCGGAATTGCGGCGGGCTTCGTCAGCCAGCGTGGGGTCGATGTCTACGCCAATGGCCTCTACTTCCCGGGGCAGGGCCATCAGAAAGCGGCCATCTCCGCAGGAGGGTTCAATTACCCGGCTGTGGCGGTCAAGCTCTGGAAAGAACTTCTGTACCAGAAGCTCGGCGGCCCAGGTTGGAGTGAAGTATTGGTTCAGTGATGTGTCGCGTTTCATGGCCTTCCCCTTAGTCCGCCAGCTCGTTGTCAGCCGCCGCTAAGGCGTCGTTAATCTGGATGATGGCCTGCTCGGCGCAATCTGCCTCGTAGTGGCCCTGAGCGATCTGCTCGTCGGTGTACTCGTTCTCTGCCGCGTACCGGTTGAGGAAGTCACGGCGATCAGCGCAGCCCAGCTCGACCATGGCGTTAAGGCCTGCCACGAGCTCAGCATCCAGCGTGAGGGTGATGGTTTGCTTGTTGCTCATTGGGAGAGCTCCTTGTACGTCGAAATCATGTAGTCAAACGGCCCGATGTAGGCGCTATCTGTCCAGTCCACTGCCATGATCTGGTCTGCGTTGTGCTGAATGGTCTCCAGCTGCTCTGTTGTGAGATTGGCGCCGCTTAGGCAATCGGCGGCCGGGTCTTCAAAGTGGTAGAGCAGATTGAACGCCGCGAGATTGTCGATGTAGCTCATGGCTTCGTCGGAGGTCTCGATGCGGTGCTTGATAAAGGGGTTCAGATTTGGGCTCACAATAATTCCCTCGAGTCGTGGTTGCCGCGCGCTGGTCAGAGCCAGCACGCAGGCTTCCCAGTGGGTGTTAGTGGCCCAGATAGATGATCAGGTAGTGATCGGCCAGACTGGTCGCCGGTTCGCCCAGCAGCTCCGACAGGCGGCCCATTTCCGGGCTGTCGATGTCCATGGTCGTCGCATCAACAATGACTTCCTGATCGCCGCACAAGCGGGTATACACGTCGAATTCGCTCTGGATGGCTTCAAGTGTGTCCATGTTGACGCCAATGGATGCGGCTTGAATGTCGGTGTTCATGGTCATAATGGTTTCCTCGCGTTGGCGGTTGCCTTGTTATCGCTGGCGGTTGCCAGCTCAGTTCATAAGGCAAGTATAGGGCGTATCGCCCTATAATGCAAGGATAATCATCGGGTGGAAATGACAAAAGGCCGCAGGTAGGGCCTTTTCTTGCTCATGGCGGGCTTAGACATGATGTGGCCGTCCTCTGGTGTTCAATGGGGGTGCAATAAGGCCGGATACCCGGCCCCGTGTTTCTACCAGTCGAATGTCACAATGCCGTCATAGATCGTCGCATCTTCATCGAACTCAATCAGCCGATACCCGGCTGCTTTGGCCATGCGCAGGACACTGTAGAACGCATCAGAAAAGCCCTGATAGGTGTGCTCCAAAGGCCGGGGTTCCGAAATCTTTGGGTCGTCCGCGTGCAGCTTGACGAAGGCGCCGCTTGGCCGCGCCGCAATCAGAGAGTGCCCCGTTTCAGCCAGCGCACTGAGTCGTTCGGCGTCTTCCTGCATGATGTGAGCGGTGGATACGCCAATGGCCTTGTACTGGTCGTCCGTCTGGATCAGTTCGTTCAGAGTGCCGGGTGTGGTGATCTTGTTCATGGGGTGAGTCTCCTGCTGGATTAGCCTTTGAGGTGTCTGACAATCAGGGAGATCGCCAGTCGGTGGGTGATGAAAGAGAACAGGGCAACCAGGGCGAGGGCTTGGGCAATCTCGGGTTCGTCTGGAATCAAAAAGCCGCAAAGGGTAATTGAGATAACAGTGGTCAGGTTCAAAAGCAGCAAAAAGAGATGCATGAGAAAGCCCTATCTTCGGTTTGGCGGTTGCCGGTATCGCTGGCGGTGGCCAGCTCAATTAATGCGTCAATAGTAGGGCATATAGACCTGCTTGGCAACCGCCAGATCAGATTGTTATTCGATTTCTTTGTACCCCCAGGACAGGTCGTTGAATGCGTACTCTTTGATTTCCTCGTCCCGCTGGTCGGGCGTCATGGCTTCCCAGGTGGCGCGATCAATCTCCACCACGTCCTTGCAGGTCGAATTGATCTTGGATGTTTCAATGAAGTATTCAATGCGTACAACATCGCTCATGAGATGGTCTCCTTTGATCTATCCGGAAGTAATCCGGCCCGAAGGCCGGTGCTGGCTATTGAAGATGATGCTGAGGAATCTGAGCAGAAATCTGCCAGTAAGCCTGGCCGCTAATGTTCTGTGCCTGGAAGTCTCCCGGTACCATGCCCTCGGGCAGCGATTTACCGGACAGCTGCGCGATGGTCTTGTTGAGCGCCTCGTCCTTGGTCAGCTTGTCATGAGCAATCATGATGAAACTGTTGGGGTGTTCGGCTGCCTCGGGCTGATAGGTGATGAGCCAATACCAGTGGTTATTGCCAACTTCGACTTCAGTAGCGGTTTGGTCGTGACCGTCAATCATGGGCTTCCAGCCGTGCTTGCCAATCATCATGTAATTGCCGCCATAGGCATTGTCGTGCGGTTCATCGCAGGTGTATGCGACACCACACGTGATCACCTGGTCACTGTCCAGCGCCTTCAGAATAAGGTGTGCAGTCGTAAACAGGTCGTCTTCAACATCATCACCCCAGAGGGCAATGCCTGTGTCCTTAACTTTCCACTCGAAAGAAAAGCCGTCCCTCTCTTCCTCAAAAATGTCAGCAGCAGCCGCGACCATCAGTGCTTGCTGAAACTCCGGCCAATCTCGCGTACTTTCGTGGGCTTTGGTGCCAGTCAGTGTGGGCGCGATGAGCCAGTTCGGGCATTCGGTTTCAATGAAATCCAGTGCAGCAGCTGCATATCGGGCCCGCTCGGTGTCACATTCGATGGTCAGGTGAGCTTTGGTGTAATAGTGGCTCATGTCGTGTTGTCCTCGGGTGGTGCGTACCAGGTGGCTGCGGGCCTGGCCCGCAGTTCTCGGTGTTGTTTGCGATTACGCCGGATTTACCAGCAGCGTGTGCCGGATTTCATAGGCTTCAATAGCCATCGGGGATGTGTCAGCAAGGCAACCCTCGTTAATACCGTACTCCCCAATGATATGGTGCAGACTTTGGCTCAGGGCTTCCTCGACCTCGGCTGCCGTCATTTCCCTCGGGTCATGCTGATTAAAGCTGTAATCGTTGGGCTCTACGTCCAGTGTGATCAGGAATCCAATGGACATTCGCTCAGGTGACGATTGGCCGGCCTCGTTGCTCGCAGCGAGCAATCGTTCCTTTGCCTCTGCAAGTGTTGCCTGGGCGAGCTTAATCTCGTTGTTGATCGCCTCAATGTCCTCGGTGCTGAATCCATCTGCCTCCCGGCACTCACCGATGTAGGTGCTCCGATCGTCAATGCCGTGTTCGGCCATACTCATTAGTGCAGCCAGCTGGTTTTCAGAGAGGGATAGCGTGATCGTCTTGCTCATTTCGGTTTCCTCGCGTTGGCGGTTGCCTTGGTATCGCTGGCGGTGGCCAGCTCAATTTAGGGGCCTATGATAGGGCTATGCGCCCTACTTGGTCAAGCGGCCTTTGTATTGCTGTCGGAAGGCACTTGTCGCACCGCTGATAACAGGGCATCACGCAGGGCCGGGTAATGCGCGGCTACCCAGGAAACTTTGGTATTCAGGCAGTATTCCTTGGTCAGCTCAATCAGTTGCTGATAGATGCCTTCGGATGTGCTGGCGGACTCATGGCACAGGTCAAAGAACTCGGGGGTTGGTTCGTCCTCGGCACGGGCTTCCTCGCTAACCTTGTCCATCCAGTGTTCATCGGCTCTGGGCCCACCGTGAATGTCGTACAGGCCACCATCGGCGGGGTGCTCATAGCAAATGTGACTCAGCCATTGTTCGCGGCCATCCTCGGATTCCCGCATGATGAGCCAAAAGGTGCCCGGGCCGTGTCCGATGGCCAGTGCTACATCCGCCAGCAGTGCGGCAAAGACACCGCATCCTCCGGAGGTAAAGAACTCTGTACCGTACTTGTCCCGACAAAACGCCATGGTCAGTTCAACCTCAGTGGGAAGATTCTGTGCTGTGTTCATGATTCAAGCTCCAGCGTAAACCCCTTTTTGCTTGGAAGGGGGAGGGTGTATTGGTATTGGTGGTGCGAACTGGGCTGGCGGTACCGGCCAGCGCCTCGAGGGGAGTCGTGCGGGCCTTTGGCCCTTGCAGCGGCCTCCGGCCTTTCTTCACGGCCAGGCAGAGCCTGACCGTTCAGCATCGACTCAGCCACAGGCTTCGTCTCAGTGGGTTGTCCAGCTGCGCTCGATGGGCATGAACTCACACTGGAAGGTGGCCATCATTAGAGCCGCAAACTGGCTTGTGGTCAGATCGGCGTCGTCGATCTGGGCCTGAACGTCCTCTGGCAGTTTGATGTGCTCCACCAGTTCAAAGGCAGCGTCATCCCCCAGCCATTCTTCGGTCATGCGCCAGAGGATGGCAGCGACGAAAGATGGGTTACGGAAGGCCGTTAGGGCTGCGTCGGGGCTGGGAAATTGCAGTGGGACGCGCCAGGTGTGGGTAAAGTGAGGTGCAATGAAAGCCTTGAAGGAAGCGTCGTCCTTGCCGGAAATGAAATACCAAGGGTCAATCGCGTGCCCTTCAGTGCTGGCAAGAAGGCGGCGGCCAAGGCACTTATCGGTGGACAGTGGTGTGGGCTGTGCTTTTTTCATGTGAGTTGTCCTCGGGTGGCGGTTGCCTTATAGGGCTGGCGGTTGCCAGCCGTTCAATAACTGTGTGCGTCAGAACCAGTCTGTTTCGCAGGTGCCGGTGGCGGCCAGTTCCGCCCGGGTTAGGCCACTGAAACGGCCGGTTGGTTGTGCCAGGCGTTCGGCGCGCCGGTCACGCAGGTGACGGGCTTTCAGATAATGCAGTACACGGCTGGCTTTGGCTTCGAGGTGTTCCGGGTAGTCAAAGATCTTGGCGCGGATTCTGCGCAGGGCCAATTTGCTCTTGGGGTACTTTGGAGTGAAATTCGTCATGGTTGTTGCTCCACTGGTGGCGGTTGCCGGTATCGCTGGCGGTGGCCAGCTCAATTCACAATGCCAGTATAGGTCATAAAGCCCTATCTGTAAAGATGGTCTCCCGTCCTGCCCCGGGATTATCGGTACTGCAACACGATCGGTACCATGACGATGTGCAACTGATTAATTGGATAGCCCCGGGTTAGATGCCTGGGGCGTGTCGAAGCTGCTCAACATCAATCTCGAAGGTGTCCCCTTCATGATCGTGGTAATCCTCATGCCGGACACGGCAGCGGATTTGTCCTTCTGGCTTGTCCAGTGTTTTGCAGGAGAGGATTTCGCCGGTACCCAGCGGGGTAATGACGCGCTCGCCCACCTGGTAGGTTTGTCTGACGCGGGTTTTCATGGAAGCCTCCATTCAGTCTAGGGGCTGGCGGATAGTCCGGAAGAAGGAATCTGCTATCCGCCAGCGAGCTCTCTATTCGCTTTTTTCCTGCCAGCTTAGTATTTTGTCCTTGGCCCTCTGCAAGTACAGGTTCTCCAGTGTGGTTCTGTAGCGTTGCCTGGCGGCCGCCTCGTTGTCGCTTTCATTCGCTTGTTGAGGTTGGGATAGTTTCTCCAGCTGGGGCTCCAGCTCCGCCCACCCTTTACGCAACGCTACGACGTCCCATGCCATATGGCGTGGCAAGACCTCGCAATCTTTAACCTGGTTGGCCGCCTCGTCGCGCTCTTGTTTGTTCCGGGATAGAACCATTTTGACGATCTGCTTAATGTGAATGCTGCCGCACATCTGATCGGCGGCAACCGGTTTCATGTCCAGATTCACAAGTCCATTGGCTCCATTCGTATCCGCTAATGTTGCGTGCGGTAGACAGATCAGGAGTAGGGCAGTTAGCGCGTGTTTCATGCGAAAGTACCTGTCAATCCAAGTTCTGTAGTTCATGGGCAATTATGCGCCATAACAGGGTGATAGTTCACGACTGTAGACCTCCAGGGCATCGCCTGGTGCTTTCGAGCAGCGCACAACGTCACCCGATACAGCCTCGAAGGTCACGATAGATTCTTGCTCGGTGTCCGGGTCGCGCCAGATCAGATTTTTGCCTTGCTCGACGGTGCCCACCTCCACGCATTCGGCGTCAAGTTCGGATGTCGTTGTGCTGAACTCCATATCCTCCGCCAGCCTCAAGGCTTGTTCTTCAGCTTCTTCCGCACAGGTGGCCACAACCTCCACAAATTTCTCTGAGCTGTAGGCCGTGCGGGTGATGCCAACACGGTAGTTCCGCAGAGTGGATTCCTCATTCTTCGTAGTGACGGGCTCCATGGCGTTAGCACTGGCCCCGCTAACCCGTTCGATCATTTCGTCAAGAACGCGGGCATCATTGGCATTGGGCCACAGTGGACCTGCGTTGTTATAGCTGGCGTCCCGGGCGGCATGGGAAACGAATGTCTGTTCAATCTGATGGTGGGCGAGCTCGACATAGAAGCTCGCGGGAGCCTCGCCGCCCAGGTATTCGATGGCGCCAGCCTCCAGAGCTGGATCGGCAATCAGGGCTTCGTTCGCCACCAGGTAGATGGTGCGAGAATCACGCGGGATAAAGGCACTGCAAGGCATGTCCTGTTGCTGGGCCCATGCGTACGCCTTCACCAGCGCGTCCATGGTGAGGTAGCCAGAACTTGTCAGCAGGATAGGCCAGTCACTCGGTACCGGGTCGGCAAACTCGCATTCGATCTCCCCGCAAGGCGTGATGGTAATGGTGTTCTCTTTCAGGTCGCCATGTTCGGTTTCGCAATTCAGGTGATGCACGGCTACGTCTGCCTTCAGGATCCGGGCCGCCTGGTATAGATGTGCCAGATGCGCCATGTGATCGCGATTGAGTGCGATGGCAATAGTGGAGAATGAGGCATCCCCCTGGTTGTTGGTTTCGATGGCGTGCAGGTGCAATGTGAGCTCGGTCATTTCTGTGTCCTCAGTCGGTGGGTACCGGAAAGCTGCGGGCCTGGCCCGCAGCGCGATCGTGTGATTTCAGTTGGTCAACTGATAGAAGGCTTGTGAATAGCCTGTGGCGTCGGCGATTTGCTTGCCGTCTCTCAACAGATCGTGGTACCGATCAACAAGTGTTTCGGCCAAGTCCTGGAATCGAGGGGATTCCGCGATCTGCTGGATGATGATCATCAGGGTCAATGCGGTAACGACAATGCCTGCCAGTTCGGCAGAGAGCGTTTCGTTGCCGTAGCCGTCATAGGTGGTCATAGAAACCGTTTGGTCATTACCTGGCACCTTGGGGTAGGCAAACGGCTGGCCGGTCTGGGTAGTGGCATACTCCCAGTATCCCGAGCCCAGCTGCTTGTAGGTGCCTTCGCGGCCTCCCATGCCGGTGATCGTACGTTCTGCGTTGTCGTAGAGGCGGCTTTCAAAGCGCAGGAGTAGCGGGCCCAGATATTTTGGAAGAAAGCCCATTCGTTCGTCGCCCGGGATCACGCGAATAAAGTCTGAGATCTGTGGGGTTTTATCCAGTGTTTGCATGGTAGTTCCTCGCGTTGGCGTCTGCCTTGTGGTCGCCGGCCGGGGCCAGCTCAGTTTATAAGGCAATAATAGGGCGTAACGCCCTATTCTGTCAAGCGCGAGGATGCGAATGGCAGTTCAGGCGCATTGCTCCAGGGACGAGCGCCATTGGTCACAGCCAATATTGGTGCAACCCTCAAACTCGTGCGGATTGTATTGCCAGTGAATCCGCCCGCAGCTCGGACAGTTCATTCGAGTTTTGCTGGACGGCTTGCGC
The DNA here is from genome assembly GCF_053628895.1 of Marinobacter sp. MBR-105. Lineage (NCBI taxonomy): Bacteria > Pseudomonadati > Pseudomonadota > Gammaproteobacteria > Pseudomonadales > Marinobacteraceae > Marinobacter > Marinobacter sp. MBR-105. The sequence goes on from NZ_JBRJHG010000005.1 coordinate 168,997, forward strand.
CTCCGGTACCGCTTGATGTGTTCGGGCGTAATCAGGCCTGCCGCTTGAATCATCCGGCGACGATCAATCTTGTTGACGGCGAACGTTCTCCGTTTGGCTGCGTTGGCGACGGAGTAGGGTAGCCATACCAGGTTGTCCTGGTTGTCCGGGTGTTCGGAGATAGCCGCCAGCAGGAAGTTCGTGGTAAACGCACCAGTATCGGTGAGCCAGTACACATCGTTTCCGTCCCATCGCTGTCTCTGGAAGGCGACGTACCGGGAGCATCCGGTCGCAATCTCGGTGTCGCAAGGAATGTATTGGCAATCCACATGGTAGATGCCCAGAGCATCAACCTTGTCAGCGCACAGGGGGAGGTCAAAAGAACGCCCACTGTTCCATTCAGATTGGGCTTCCTCGCGAGAATAGCTGCGAGCCTTGTCAATATCGGAGGTGTACCCCGAAAGCCCGTGAAAGCTAACGTTGGTACCCACCGTGTCCCGCAAACAAGCGAGATAGAAACGATCGGATTTCATGGGCTCTCCCTGTAGTCACGTTTGTTCGTCAGATTCTTGCTGAAGGCGCGCAAGTAATCGGGCAATGCTGGCCTTGGCGTTGTTGGCGTCCCCGGCTCCATTGAAGTCCCGGGCGTCGAGTCGGCGCTGCTCTATGGATGTCAACTCCCAGAGCATGCTTTCCAGTCGCTCCGCGTCAGAGGATGCTGTGTCGCCTGGGATTTGGGCTTTATCGAGCTCGCCTGGCGTTAGGTTGAGAGCAGTCTCGATTTCCCGTGTGATCTTTTCACCCAACCCTCGGTGGTCGTGAATCCACTGGTTAACCTGTGACGGCGATTTGCCAACGGCGCGGCCGAAGTGTGCCTGGTTGCCGCCAAAGTCCTCGCGAATGATGCGTTCGACGTTGGCTTTTCGCCGCTCGTGGGTCAGGCTGGTTTTTTTACTCATGACGGATATTTTCCTTGCTGTGTGGCTGGCGGTGTTACCCGCCAGCCAACGATACCACTGATTACGCCGATTCGTGGCTTCCAACATTCTTCATGAATGCCGCCATGTCTGCATAGCTTTGTCCGCGATCGGAGGCTGTATCAATCACAATGGTGCTACCCGGGTTGCCGGAGGCAGTGATGATGGAATCTCGACGATCAAGGTCGCTCATGGCTTGCAGCAGCAGCTCTGGGGAAAGATCGGGGAGCGCCTTCCGGAATTGGGTGATCGCGCTGACCATTTCTTCGGTAAATGCCTTCTTCGCCTCACCGGCAGCCCGGGTGCGCAGTCGCAGGGATTCTGACGCGGCTTTTGCCAGCGCGGTTTCTTCCAGGAAGATAGCTTTGCTGAGATCTTCGGCCGCTTCCGCCCGGCGCCGGTTCTCGATGCGTTTGTTGGAGGCTTCCTCCATGCTGGTTTCGAGCCGGGGATCCTCAACAATTACTTTAAGGCACGTCCAGCCATGCTCGGCATACACGTCATTCAGGGAGGTTTTGACTTCTCTTTCGATCCGCTCACGATCTGTGTAAACCTCATCGAGCGTCATGGACGGCACAACGCGTTTTACCGCTTCGCTCATGGAAGCCCTGATTTGCTCGGTCGGGCTGTTCATGTTGAAGATGGCCTCTTTAACCTTTTTGGGTGAAATCTCCATCACGGCTTTCACTTCCAGATTGAAGAAAGCTTCTTCAGACGAGCGTGCTCGATTGTCTACGGTTAGCATTCGCTGAGACAGGTCGATTGGCTTCGACACGCTCTGGAATGGCCATGGAAATTTGAAGTACAGGCCAGCTTCGGTGATGGTTCGTGTCACCGATGCGCCGGTCCAGGATTGCACGAGTCGGGCTTCTCGCGGAGAAACGAGAAAGATGCACGAGAACAAAATGGGTAGGACGAAGATAAGTGCGATGACTGTCAGTACGCCGTAGACGATTGCTTCTACTGTCATGGCTTTGGTTTCCTTTTGTGGGATTTGCAGGGGCTTTAATGATCGCGAGGCGAACGTTTGTCTGTTCAATTCGGTTGCGCTGGGTTTACAGGGGCTGGTTCGGAGCTGGTGGTGCTCTACTGGCTTCTGTCATTTGTCGTTCCTCGGTGTGGCTGTTGCCGGTATTGCTGGCGGTGGCCAGCTTGATTTCATATATCTAGTGTAGGTCTCAGAGACCTATTTAGTCAACCGCTTTTTCTATGTTTTGGGTAGCTAGTGTGAGGGTTTGTGCTGGCGGATTGATGATCCGCCAGCTGTCTTCCTACGTCACACGGGTAGTTACAGCGTGGGAGCGGAGCTCATTTCTTCGATCAAATCTTCAAGGCGTGCATTTACCAAGGCATCACCCTTGAGCAGTTCTTCTTCGTTGTTGCCGGACGTGTTGTAGATGACCTCTTCCGGACTATTCCCGTACATCATGTGGATAGCAAACCGGCCGCCGTCGGGCGTCTTGAAGCCGATGCTTCCTCCGTCGGCGGCCATAACCCAGTTCAGCACCGGGTTCAAGTCCTTGCTGGATAGTGCTTCATCCAGGTCGGCTTTCTCCATGCGTTCTTCGCTGTCGTGGGCATAGCTGATGGTGTATCCCTTCTCCTGCAAAAAGAGGGTGACTTCTTCGATTACTTTGCGCTCTTGTTCGCGACTCATGGTGATCTCCTGATCAATGGGACTGAATATGACCAGGATATAGGGACGGCTTATAAAGGGAATGGGGTAGACCGTGATTAGAGTTCGGTTAATCGGACAACATGGACGGCTAGCTTTTCCGGGCAGGGAGGCCGAGTCTATTCGGCGACCTCCGAATCAGCTGGATGTCGTTGGCTTGTACTCGAGTTCATCGAGGAACTTGAGCCTTTGTCGGACGAGTTCCCGATACCGGTCCTTCATTTCATCAGGCATGTAGGAGTCGTGAATCGCGGCTGGGGCAAGCTTGGCCACCTTCCGGAGCAGCTGAGTAATGCGTTTCTTTACTGCCGGTTCCAAAAGCCCGGCACGGACACCGAGTTCGATGAAGTCAGAGCCCGAATAAAACCCGTTCCCCATGTCTCTGTAATAGCTCGGCATCGCGTCCCGGTCTTCAAAGAACGGAAGCGCCATCGGATTCTCCGAGGGAGAGCTGTAAAGACTTGATGCCAGGACATCGTAGCAGGGGGTCAGGCGAAACATTGGTTCGTGATAGAAGCTGATGTTTTTCAGATGGTGGTCATCGTTGCCGACGACGTAGCTGAACACGAGGCGTAGCAGCAATTCCATGGCCACTGCCATGCCGGCTTCTTCGCTGACAAGGTGCAGGACTTTCTCGTAGCTTGCCGCTGTATATTTGCTGGCGGATTCCGCATTTGAGATTCCCAGGGCTTGCATTGCGTCTTCCTGGTGAATCTTGGCTCCGGTTTCAAAATCTCGATCGTATCTCCGGATGATGAATACCAGGTGATCGTCTTTCAGTTTCAGGAGTCCGCACGGCGGTACCGCAAACCCAATGCGATCCATGAGTGTGAGTGTGGCATGCTCATTCTCCGCCACATGTTCATATTCCTCGGGCGAGGGCTTCATGATGAATTGGCCATTGCTGTCCACCAGCTTGAGCTTGTGATCCTCAATGGCCATCTGGCATTTCATCTGTACGCCACTGATGGAAAAGCCCTGAGTTTGTCTGGGCATTGCAGATACAAGATCTTTCCGGCTCTCCGGAAGATTCAGATCAATATCCCGGTCGCCAAAAAGTCGTTCGAGGCATTTTTTGTGGTAGCCAGTGTGATCTTTCTCTGGCAAACCTTTAAGGCAAATCAAGCAATTCAATGGTGATGGCTCCAGGTAAATCGTCTCCGTTGTGAACCAGCAAAGCAAAATCGTCGTCAGGGTCGATTCGTTGCTCCCGGGATTGAACCCGCTTGAGCCAGCCCTCGCTGACCAGGCCGCTGAAGTATGCCGGCAAGCCTTCGGATTCGTATGGCTCTTGCCGCAACGGTAAACTTTTGCTCAGGGCAGGCTGGCCCAGCGTCAGATAGTGGCAGTCGTACTGGAAGGTCACCGTGGATCCTTGTCGCTCCAGTATGCCGGCCGGTTGTCCGTTCATCTTGACTATGGCTTTCATTTCAGCTCAATCCACAGCCGGAAGTTCAAGACTTTGCCAATCCCTGTGAGGGTTGTGATCGTCGGATTCCCGGTACCGTTTTCCAACCCTCGGTAGGTATTCGGTGCAAGCCCCGCAAGATCTGATATATCAGGTACGCTCAGCCCGAGGCTCTCTCGCCGAGTCGTCAGAACTTCCTGCAAGTCGGAAATTGGCCGTAGATCCGGTTCATCGGAAGCTTCGACTTGTGCAGCCAGTTGTTGTAGTGCGGCGATTTCTTTCTGTATCGCGGACAGTACGCCTTGCTTCGTTTTCATGGAATATCCTGTTCGGCAATATACTGAACTGTCTCAGAGTGGAACGTGGTGATGCTCAGTATAATGCTCGCTATTGGTCATTGCGTCAATAAATGTACGGACGCAATCTCAAAATGACGTTTCCGGCACTATATTGCCTCTTTCGGCATTTTAAGCCCGCGAAGTCGTCAAATGCTGGCTGCTGACGGGTTCGTGGTGTGGGGTGTTCCCTGGCGGGGAGTGGTTGTGATGGTGCTCTGAATGCGGCAAGGCCTTCCGTGGCCATGTGCCCATTCAGATCATTATGCGGCTCTTGAGGCAGCCTTCGTCCGGAATCGCTTGGCTTGCTGAATGATGCCTTGGAGAGTTCGCTGTCCGTTCCAGCGGTTCACCGTCAACCGGTAGTCAGCCGCAATGATGTCCCCCGCCTCGAAGGGGAGGCTGTCCCTGTTCGTCATTGAGTTAAACCAGACCATTTCAATGCCCTGACCACCAATGCGTGCGTCTTGCAGTGTCAGCTTGAGGTGTGGCCCCTTCATCTGGCGAATGCCAGCTACGAGAAAGGCTTGCCGAAACGTTGGTTCGGGAAACATTTGACCCCAAGGCTGCTGCTCAATCCATTCCGCCAGCTCCATGCTCCAGCTGTCTGCCGGCAACTCACCGTCAATCCATGACCGATTTTCAAGAGGGCTCAAAGTTAGTAGGTGAGCTACGGCTTTCGCAAAGGAGGCTCGAAAGATGTCAAGGTCATCCCTATGGAGGGAGAGTCCGGCTGCCCGGGCATGACCGCCAAACTGCATGCGCAATTCCGGATTCCAGGTGGCAACCAGTGCCAGGGCATCCCGGAGATGAACATTGTCTGAGCGACCTGAACCTTTCAGCGTTTCGGTGGCGGAATCTACTGCTTCGGCTGTCGGGTCGCCGTCTGGGGAAAAACAAATGACAGCGCCTCGGGTCTGCTCTTTGATTTTGGATGCCGTCAATCCCACTACGCCGGGATGCCACTTGTCATTGTGCAAGACGACGGCAGGCATATCCTTGAGCTTTCCCGCCATAGCCCCCAGCTTCTCCATCAGCATGCGCTCCGCCTGGTCACTCATAGTGCGTTGAATGCTCTTCCTCTCATTGTTGGCCTTGTCGCATTTCTCGGCTTCAAGTTGCGCGATCGTCCAGCTCTCCGCCAGCAAGCACTCAATGCCGGCCGTGGGTTCTTCAAGGCGACCAATAGCATTGATCCTCGGGACAACCTTGAATGCCAGGTCGGTGCTGGTAATGGGGAGTTCGGCCCCCGCTTTTTCGAGTAAGGCTCGCACACCCATGGAGAGCAGTCCTGCTTTGTGCGCCTCCCGGGGAGACATAGTCATCCCCTTGTTGATGCGATCCAGTCCAATCTTCACCAATAGCCGGTTGTTCGCGTCCATGGGTACCACGTCTCCAATGGTCGCCACGGCAACCAGATCCGCCAACTGAATCAGCTTCACTTTGGAAACGGCAGATTTCCGTTCCTGGGTGGGGGCAAGCTCAATCAGTGCACGGCGCACCAGGAGCAAAAGATAGAAGGCTACGCCGCACCCGCACAATGCCTTGGATGGAAAGCTGCAGTCCTCTCGGTTGGGGTTCACGACCGCAAAGGCTGCAGGCAGCGTTTCGCCAGGTTGATGATGATCTGTAATGATGGTTGTCGGAGCGCTTGGCCAGCTCTTCATTTGATGAACCGCGGACTGGGAGCTGATGCCGTTGTCAATGGTGATGACAATGGCCGGATCCAGTGGACGGATCGCATCTTCCGCCAGCTCCGGTTTTAATCCATAGCCGTATTTGAATCTATCCGGAATGACATAATGCAAATCCGAGGGCTCGCCAAGTGCCGTGGCAAGCATTCGGAGTCCTCGAATGAACAGAGCTCCACCGGTTGCGCCGTCAGCGTCAAAGTCGGAAACAATCACCATGCGCTGGCGGTGCAGAAGCCCCTTTGCAAGCCGGTTGGCTGCTTTCTCGCCATCGGCAAGCAGTTCGGGTTTGATCAGGTTGGCTGGATGGTAGATCTCGGGAAAGGGTGCGCCCCGATTCTCGATGATCCGCCGCTGGATTTCTTTCAGGGAGCTTGGCATACCGGTTCCTCCGCAGCTATACAATTATCACATAGTATACAATATAGCACGAATCAAGAGCACAAGCACAGATTCATCCGTGTCGTTTTTGATCTGCCCAGTAGACCGAAATTGCCTTGCCGATCTTTGGTATCAAGCGTTGTGACTCGAACGTGGTAGTGCTTCACAGTTGTCAGAAGCCATCCTATATTTTTGGTCTCCATATTTTGATTATTTCGGATCTTCTCGCGGAGGTGCGAGACGGAACGTGGCCAATTATTGCCAATCACCAGTGGTAAAATTATTTCATGGTTTAACCACTCTTACTGATTTCTACTTCTCCAAGATGATTGCAGCACCGATGAGAAAATCCTTTGTAGCGCGCCCCAATACCAACCCCTTTAATGGGCCCGTGTTCTGGTGCTGGGAATACCGGGCCTTTCTGACGTTGAGTACACCGCTGGCGGTTCTCAAGCGTCACGGAGAACGATTGTTCCCTTCTGCTCAGAGCGAGCACCAGATTCCCGTGCTGACAGACTCCGAAATGGATTACGCCGCCTGGGAAATCACCGAAATCGCCTCCCATGAAATTGGCCTCCAGCAACCCTATATATGGGGCAGTCATGACCTGGCAATGGACGTTCCGGAAGGGGCATGCCTTCCAGAGCGGTATTACACCTTCCTTGTTAGGTTCCGGGGCATCATTGAAAGTATTGGTGCGCCCTCCCACAAGCGCGAGGCGCTCAAGGCCTGGCTGGAGCGTGAAGTCTGGAATGACATTCTGGTGTGCTGGGGCGGCATTGCTGGCTTCCTTGATCGCGTCTTCCCAAGTTTCCTTCTCTATATCCAGGACCAGGGAATATCACCCAAGGTGATCTCTGCTCTCCGGGAGGTGGGGATTTGCTCCCAGAACGAGCTTGCCAGAACATCCGATGCAGAATTGCTGTCAATTCCAGGTGTGGGACCGTCCATTTCCTCGAAGTTGCGCTCGTACCAGATCGAAGACCACTCCATTGAGTCTACCGACCCCTATCTCCAGATGATTCGCTAATGTGCACGATCAAACTTTCCCAAGCCCAGCGCCGAGCCATCATTGCGATCGCTCGGATGGGCGCCCTCAAGAAACACGATGAGTCCGACTTCTACTTTTCAGGAGAGGCTGGTCTTGCTTGTCGCGGGGCAACCGTGCGCGCGCTGCTCGATAAAGAGCTGATTCACTGGTCAGAAGCAGAATCAGGCTGGATTCTGTCAAAAGCTGGCGAAGCTCAAGCCGAGCTTCTGGGCTGTCGGCTCACCTTGGTTGGCGGGCGAACCAGGAAGTCTCTTCAGTACAACCTATCCCAATCTGAAATGGACAGCGCGCTCTCGCCCTCTGTGCCCATATTTCTTGTGCGCAGCTGACCGAGGCATTCTCATGCCACATCGCGGGCGTCTTTGAAGTCCGGCTCAAGAATTACCTTGCCTTTCCATAGCCGGTAGTCTTTGTGAATTGCGCGAAGCCCTAACTGCAGTTTGTCGGCTGTCACTATTCTCTTTTCAAGCAGCCAGCCAATGTCGCTGGCCCAGACAACATCATCCCAGCGCTTTCGCATGCCTCGGTTCTTTGTGATGGCCGACTGAACCTGTTGGGCTGTCCAGCCATTGTGCTCCGCCAACCTGGCAATCCCTTTGTGAAACTCGGATTTACGTGCTTCCCGGGGCAGGTGGCTGCATGGGTGCGCATCACTCAGACTGAACAGGCTCAGGCAATCATTGCAGACGGCCGTAAGCCCAATCAGTTCCCGAATGCCTTTCTTGACGGCCGGGTTGGCGTGCGGGAGGTAGTTCCAGGTGGCCATCAGTCGTGGCGCGATTCGACGACCATTGCGATTGCGGTGGTCCGCCCCGCAGACCTGGCAGCGGCCTCCATACAAGCTGTGAATTCGACCAAGGATAAAGGAGTACGTTTGATTGCTCAGGCAGTCCTGTAGCAAGTTCGTGCTGGCCCGGGCCGGCGTGGGTGTCATCTTGATCGATATCGGCTTTGCCCGGTATCGCCAGGGAAGGGCGCCATTCACCTCCGCAATGGAGCGCGCCTGATCAATGTTGTCTACCTCAATGGCAATGCTTGTATACCGGCGCCCATCTGGGGCAGCGGCTTCCTTCACCAAGGATGGATAGCTATGACGAAGATGGGCAGCTCGATTCTTTGATACAGGCAGAAATATCATTGCGTTAGGGCGGCTCAAATGAGGTTGGATCAGGCCTCTTATCTTACCTTCTGGAAACCCCGTTTTTGCGCGCTGAACAAGCTTTCATTACGAATGCGTTTCAGGCACCCAATAACCCCCATGCGCGCACCATTGACCATTGATCAAGATTTCCCGGATCCAAACTGGGCGGCCGGATTCCTGACTTATCGGCTGACGAACTCTATGGTGTGAGCTATCCGGCATCAGGGGATCCGAGGACAACGCCGAATTCGCCAAGCCGTCAGGCACAGTCTCATGCAGATCGCCAAATAGACCCAATTGTTGGCCTTGCTCATTCAAGGGTGGTCTCTCCACCATTCAGAGCTTTCTCCAGACCACGACCGCTATCCTTAAACTCTTGCAGGGTATCCCGCACTGCCATGGCAGCTTCTTCACTTGCTCGGGCCAACGGGTATCTCATTGCGCGATCCCGATAAACGTCACCCTGGGCATACCAGCGCAAATTCACAGTGGTCGTGTGACCCATCGCGGCAGCTACCTCCTTCTCGCTCCGGCCTTCACGCAGAGCCTCAACGGCGTACATCTTTCGTGCAGAGGATAGCTCCAGTGAGGCAAGGGCGTCTTCGTCCTGCGGCGTTTCAACAGCGTAACGTCCGAGCCGACGCAACCCCGTAGAAAGATGGCCCAGCTGAGGATTAGTTAGCCCGCCAGCCAAAGTAATGGCCGACTCGATCATATCCAGCTGAGGTGCGCTGAATCCGCTTAACAAAAGCATCCGCTCACGGGATTCATCACTCTTGCCTTTGGCTGTCTGGACAATCATATGCGGACCTCTGGCACCCGGCATGGTGGAGGCCTCTCGAACCAAGCGGGCAGACTTCCATTCATCGGGGCGAAGTCCGGTCATGAGCGTTGCGTTAAAGATCACAATCGCCTTACGCATTGTCGGGGTAATCCCATTTGCCCTGGATAGCGCTGACTGCATCTTCTTCAGGAAGTGTTCCGTGATCAGGCGCGATACAGCAGCCTTCTCTGACTTGTTGGCAACCGTGTTTCTCGTCTCAAGGAGGAACCGCTCGGCCTCCCTTTCAAGCGTGCTCAACTCGGGATGCTTGGAGGCCATCGATTTTAGTCTTCGGAATTCCCAGCGCCGAGTCTTTCTGCTGGCCTCTCTGTTTTTGTTTTCTAGCCACCCGACAAACGCCTTCTGGACTTCAGGCACTTCCATGAGGGCCTCGGTGTAACGCTCGGAGACAAAACTTTGCATGAGCTGCCGGCATCTTGCCTCTTCTTGGTCCAGATTTATCTCAGACAATGGGGGATTCAGGGGAACTTGGATTTTCATTTTGTCTCCACTTTGATTCGATCAACGCCTATACGATAGCGGTTATGTATTCTCATCGATACACGTAAGTATTACCACGAAAAGTTAATAGCTTAATCCTTATTTTCTATATGACTTTGTCTTATTGAAACTCGTGAGAAATAATTAACGATTATCTCATATTGTACTCCATGCTGCGCCATCCTGTTCTCCGCTTTTTATTTCGCCTTTCTGGCGCCATGATGGGCGCTGGAATCATCGCCTGATGATGTTCACCCTGCTATCGCAATCCATGACTTCTTCCGGCATCACCAGGCGTAAAGGTGATATTGGGCCGCAGTGGGTCTTGCTGGCCCCTAGAGGCCAGCTTGGCCAGCTTGGCCAGCTAGGCCATATGTGGCCATAGTGGGCCAGAAGGGCCCGCTATGGCCCTTTCTGGCCCAGCTTGTGGATAATGTGTGGATCTCCTTGTATATCAGTGGTATGTGGAGTTTGCGGCTGAGGTTTTGGCGGGGCGTGGAAGTGTGTCCACTACAGTTTGCTCTGCAATCTAAGTGGTAGAATGGTATCCATTGTGTTGAATGTCTTGTTTCACTGCAGAGGACGAATGGACGAATGAATTTCCCGAAACTTGCGAAGGCTGGCTCAGTGGTGCTCGTGACTGGAGTGTTGATGGCTGGCTGCTCAACGAAAACAGCTCGTGTTGAGGTCGATCCAGCGGTAGTCAAGCTGTCTGAGGCCGCGAATGAGATCTCTCACGCGTACCGAATTCTCTCTTACTCTGAGTCGGCCAGGCTGTCCGACAATGGGGCGGCCAATCCATTGAAGTATGAGCTGAGCAATTTTCCAAAGGCCTGGCATGCTCAGTATGCATTGGAGGATGACTACTACGGCGAGCTTGAGCCTTTTATTCGAGGCCTAGCTAAGCTCGTAGGCACTGGCGAGCCGCAAGTTGTGGGCCCTCGTCCGATACTTCCGATTGCCATATCCATTAACCGAGCCAGCAAACCCTTGGCGGAATTCCTGGTGGATGCTTCGTATCAAGCTGGCGCAAGAGCCAAGGTCGTTCTGGATAGCAAGAACAAACTCAAAATCATCTATCCCAACTAAGCGCGGATTGGAGCGGTTTGATGGACGCACCAGACATTTCTACTTGGATTGAGGCTCAGAACCCTCCGGCACTGGTTCAGGTTGTGGAGCTTCGGTCAGATAATTTCGAGTCTTTGCCCGCACGCGCTGCCTCGGAGGGAGGCGAGTCAGTCGCTGAAGATCTTGCCAGTGGCAAATTCCGCCTACGTGCCATTAAGGACGCCGGTATTGCTATGGGGGCCCAAACAGCACTTGCCTGGCGCTACGAGCAGCTGCTGGAGTTTACCAAGTCGCAAGAGGGCACCCTTGATCGAATTGCAAGTTTTGCCCCTTTTGTTGTCGATGAGTACCTTCTGCTGCCCTCTATAACCGAAACGCGTGATCGATTTGATCTTTCAGCAGACCAGAAAGAGATTCGCACAATGCGCGTTCAATACATCATGGATCAGCCGCCGAGGGCAGTCACCCAACCGCCAACATGGCGCGATTATCTTTGGCGCGAATATCCCTATCCGGAACCCCCGCACCCAGCGCTTCTTCCTAAAAATCCGGAAGAAGAAGCTGTGTGGGAAGCTGCTGTGGAAGAAGGGTGGCAATCAGGATTGGAGCAGGCCCAGCTTTCGTGGGAGAACAACCTCAATCGATTGGTTCGAGATATTCGGGGCCGGGTCACTTATCGGGTCTTGGAGTCGCGAAAGATTGTTCAGCGCCCGGTCATGGTTGGAAGCACACCTACGATTACTGTTTCTGCTGACGGTCGCACCCTCAATGCAGGGGACCAAGTTTATTCGATAACTGTGCCGATGGAGTTTACACCTGATACCAATTGGAAGCCTTTGTGGCGTCAGGTCGATACGAATGGGCCAAGGTTTCAGCTTTTAGATCGCGGTAGACCTGTTGGGGAGCCGAGCTTCAAGGTGCTTAGCAGTCATCAAGGTGAATAGGAGATTGTAGTGTCAGATTTGTCAGAATCTCAGGTAATTGATGGGATCCCGGAAATAGATGATGACCATCCGTTCACTCTGACGAAGTTCGATCAGGCGCTGATAGCCCTGTATGAGTGGGGCGTGGATGATGTCATTCTCCAGGATGCAGAAACCCTTGCTGTTAAGCGAAATGGGCGATTGATCTCAGTAGGTCGACGACCCTTAGAACTGGATACGGTTCAGAATATCTTGAATGAAATGTTCAAGATCAGTGCAAGCTCCACATTGCAGCAAGGTATTGATCATAATTTCACTTACCCAGTGAAAAAGGACCGGAAGACTACCTACCGTTTTCGTGTCAATGGAACTGCGACAATGGGGATGCATGGTGCTCCCCTGGGTATTGATCTGACTATGCGTTCTATTAGTCAGATTCCTCCGACGCTTGAAGATCTTCAGGTTCCCCAGGATCTTGCAGAAGCTCTGTTTGTGCGCAATGGCATTGTCATCATTGGTGGTGAAACGGGCTCGGGTAAAACCACATTGCTCGGCGCCACCGTTCGGAAAGCGCTCACAGATCCTATGGGCAAACGAATTCTGTCCTACGAGAGTCCAATCGAGTTCGATTTCCGCGCGATACCGGGTCGAACGGGGCGAATCGCTCAGTCGGATGTGTATGTCAATCTCAAGGATTATGCACATGCTACGGCTAATGCACTTCGTCGGAATCCGGACATCATTCTTCTCGGTGAGGCTCGAGATGCTGAGACCATTAGAGGCGCTGTTCAGAACGCAGAAACGGGGCATACGGTATACACCACTGTGCACGTTAACTCAGTAGGTGAAATGCTGACTCGTATGGCCGGGAACTTCGGCCCTCAGGAGCGTGGGCGGGCACTCTCAGGCCTGATAGGTTCCTCGCGTGTTCTGCTCTACCAGGAGTTGGTGCCAACAGTGGATGGTCGACGCTGTGCAGCACGGGAATACCTGTTGATGGATGACGCAATCCGCAGCGAACTCTATCAAGCAGAAGGCGATCAGGTTGCCCGTGTTCTGACTCAACTTGTTCGAGAGAAAGGCCGTCCGCTCTTTGCCGACATACAGATGCATTTTGATGCTGGGCGAATTTCCGAACAGATTTATCGCCGGTATCAGGCGGAGTTTGGGCAATGAAGCTTCCGCCATTAGTGTCCGCCGAGGGAGCCCCGATTATTTGGGCCCATAAAACGCAGCGTGCAACCGTCATGGGGTTTGCAGGCCTTACCGGGGTGCTGCCCTTTGCGCTGCTCTTAATTTTTCCTTATGCGCCTGTGTTCAAGCTTGTGCTGCTGAACCTGGCGCTAGATATCTACCGAACTCGTAAGCGCGCATCCCGTTGGGGCGACCTCTTACGTCGATATCGGTACACCATCACGGCAGGCTACTGGCGGACTCAAAGTCGCCATCGTCTCCGCCAAACCATGAGAGCCTGGGATAACTTCAAGGGCCAGTATCATTAATGAAAGAGGACGCCAGTATGAGCGCAAAGAATGTTCTGAATGTTGCCGATGACAACGGCTATTACTCTCACAAGCTGGCCTGGTTCAGCGAGCAGGGCAAAATCAAAACCCATAAGTACGCAAGCATCATCGGTACCGGCCAGGAGGTTCAGACCAGCCTCGATGGCGGACGCGTCGATATGTATGAATCGGATTCCAATCATTACGTCTGTAACGAGTCTGTCCAGAACCCCATCGCCATTCGAGACCAAGATTACGGACTGTCCGCCGAGAATCGCGTTCTGGTCAACCATGGCTTGGTTAAAGCAGGGCTTCAAGGTAAGCGTATCCGCTTGGCAACGGCACTTCCGATGCGGGATTACTATCTCCGGGATGGCCGCAAGAATGATGATCTCATTCGTGCTCAGTCCGAAAACATGAAAAAAACCGTCAACATGATCATTAGCGATGATAAAGAGCCAGAATTGGTTGCAGAAATCATCGAAAGTCGCGTTCTTTCAGAAGGTGTTGCGGCTATGATCGACTTCCTGATTGCGGATGACGGACAGGAGGCTTTACCGCTCAGTGACATTCATGCCCCGATGGCGGCACTGGACTTTGGTGGCAGCACATTCGATGTTGTCACAATGACCCCAGAGCTGAACATTATTCAGGACAGCTCCGGCACTCTGCAACGTGGAACCCTGGATATTAAGGAAAGCTTCAAAGATTTGCTGGCGGATCGCCTTCGTAGCGAAGGTGTGGCCATCTCTAAGGTTGCTCCTTGGATGGTCGAGGCGGGTTTTAATAAAGGCTACGTGCGTATGCAAGTTAAAGGCGGGATGAAGAATATCGAAGTGAAAGATATTCTGAAGAAGGCTGCCGAGCCTGTTGTTGGCGAAATCAAGAAATTCGTATCTTCTAAGCTGAAGGATTTGACGGGCTATCAATTCATTTTGCTTGTCGGTGGTGGCGCTCTGCTTTGTCGGGAGCTGTTTAAGGACTGGGAAGACAAGTATGGGCTCATTGTTCGTGATGAGTTTGCTAATGCCCGAGGCATGTTGAAATACATGACTTGGGTAAAGCCCACTAACTGAGTTCACACCGCGGCGAAATAGGAAGTATTAGGAATGGCCAGGCAATCCAGAACCATGAAGCGGGTCCGCATCTATCTTGATAGTGCGGATCCCGATCAGGCGCTCATTCTCCAGCATTTTGAAGCTATGGAAGAGTTGAGCACATTTGATCGCAATCAGTGGTTCGTGAATGCGCTTCGGGATTACCAGGCCAAGCTGACCACCCCTGGGTATAAAGCAGACTCCCTTTCTGAACTGCGTCATCAAATGATGGCGCATTTTCTAAAAGGGCGAACTGTCTCGGTTGATGATTTGATACCTTCACCTCAATCCATGCCCACTCATAGCGCTCCATCCTCGCCGGCTGGGTCAAGCGATCACCCTATAGCTGAGGTTGGTCAGAGAGAGCCTGTTACTGCAGTTCGGGAGGCCGCAACTGTGGCCAGCGCAGACTCGGCTTCCGCGACATCCGCGGGAATCGATGGGTTGGAAGATGAAAACGACGGTATTGAACAGGAAGAAAGTCAACCAGCCGATTCCCCGTTGCGTAGTCGGCTGGCGTCACTAATGTAAAACCTGCTTCTAGGCGCCTAACGGCCAACTGCTGTGCCTTCGGCAGCCTCGGTCTTGCGACCTCTCTTCACGCATCAACAGAACGTTTCGCGTTCAGCTATTGGCTCAGAGTGACTTCTTCGCCAAAGAAAAAGCCCGGAACTTGCCGGGCTTGAGGGGGTATTAATTTCCCTGTCTACTTTTGGAAGAGGTTGCCATATTTAGCGATCTTAGGACCCATTATGGCGTTACGGTACGTTTGGTCCCATGTTTCCTCGTTAACGGCATAGGCTTTTAGCACCGGGATATCAACCCCGTACGCAGATTGCCGCAGATAGAACTCTGCAGCGTCCTTGCCTTGTGCCTGCAGGGCGGCGTTATATAGCTGCGCCTGTTTCTTGTACCAGATGAACTGCGTGCCACCGAACCGAACATTGCCGCCAGTCAGAACATAGGTTAATGCGAACCGTATCAACCGAAGTCCATCCCATAGCAGTAGGGCGGGTCCAAAGGTGATCGGGTATATTAGCATCAGCACGGTAGAAAAATAGAAGGCAGTTTTGCCGCTATAGCCGTGACATTGGGTGAGCATCTTCCATGGAGTGCTGAACACTGGGAATATGCGCGTCAGCATTTTGGCCCGCACGAACCAGCAATATTGTTGCGTGACATAAAATGTCATTCCAACCCAGAACACAAAGGCGAGGAATACGCCCAGCGCCATAAACCAGCCGGAGTCGTTAGTGTGTGCCCAGGACATTAGTTCATAGGATCCCTTAACCCCAAGCCCCCAAACCACCAGTGCAACCCAGAAGTCACGTATGTGGGCGAAGACGTTGATGAGATCCTGTGCTGCCTGGTTGGTTCTTAGTCCGTGGCCGGTATTAGCGAGAGGATCGCTCACGGCCTCACCAACGGCTATGGTGCCGAGGAATGCTGCTGTGTTGTCTATATTTCCATTCATGGTGAAGCCCTCAAATTAACCATCCTTGGTTAATAATATAATACACCATTTGATAATTCAAGGGCTTTATTTATGTTATTGCTTTGGGTTCTGCTGCATGCCAGGGATCTTGCCAGGTTTTGATGGGTTGTCCTGCCCATGGTAGCGAGAATGCATCTCTGCTTTTGAGAGAACGGCCATGAAGCCGCCTCGGACCTGGCCTTCAATGTTGCCTTCGCCGTAGTTCATGCGCTGTCCAATCCAGCCAATAGCACGGTCGTTCAGCTCAAGCACTATCGAGAATACGCGCATAATAATTTGATAACACGCAAATCCAACAATAAGCAGGCCAAACACCAGAGATAGCAAGCCAAACAGATAGCCATCGGTGCTATTCATAAAGCCGATAAGCAGGAAATCTATGAAGAAGATAGAGCTGAGATCAATTACCTTCAACCCGATCGTGAATCCAATTACCATAAGGGCCGGATAGACCAGAATGCTCAGCATATGGACAAAGCCTTGCCTCGCGGTAGAAGGTGCAAAAGCCTTCTCTCCCATGTCACCTACAAAGAGCAATCCCCACAGAGGTATGACCACGGTCGCCTCCACAATGTAGATGATCCAAGTGACGAGCCCGATCAGCCATTGAATCATGATCATTGCCGGCAGATAGAATGCGAGAAAGAGGCCTACGAAAAACACATACTTCCAGTAGGAGAGAGCATCAAGGCCGATCTGGAGTAGCATGTTACCGATGCGCGTGCTTCGCATTTGGTGCTCGGCCACATCGGATCCCATGGCCATTAGTTCAGTGCCAGCTTTCTGGGTTAAGTAGGCTGGCGGATTTGCCAGAAATTGGGCCGCATTTCTGAAGAATGAACTTGTGTTTGATACCGCCCGGGTCGCCCATCCGTATCGATTTTCTTCATTCGCCTTGAAGGTGGCCACGTCCTCACCAGACTCCATCCATAGTTTGGTGAGGTAGATCACTTCTGAAGCGACAATTATTTTGTGACCAGCATTAACCAAGCTGTTCACCAGGTTGTCTTCTCTCAAAGATCCCACAATCCAAGGGAATACGTTTCCTCGCATCATGCTGTTTATTTGCGACATCAGGGCGCTCCCTGTATCTGTAGGGCTAGTTGAACCGGTGCCGGCCAGTTCCATGATGTCATTTTTCATCATTGGGAAGATTTCGCGCAGAACTTTTGCATTGTCTGCTTCTCTAATGGCCTCTTCAGCTGCGGCTTGCCCTTGAGGCCCAATCAAAGGGTTCCCATCAAGGCGGGAATTCCGTAAGGCCGCCGAAAGCCTCTTTTCATACTCGGCATATCTGTTTGCCAGTCTGTAGCTAAGCGCTTCGTCGCCTGAAAGTTGGTGGTACGTATTAATGAACGACGATGCGTCGCCAATGTAGCTCGCATTCATGCTCACAGCTTCCATGATCCGCTGGCTGGTATTGGTCATCTGGAACCAATAGAGGCCAAATACGGGCCAACCCACGCGGTCAATAGCGTCCAGCCAGTCTTCACCTTCGCTGTTTCGGGAGTTTAGATGGGTGTTTAGTGCCTGGGCGTAGGAGCTGTAGATTCCTCGCTGCAGATCGTCGATGAGGGCGACGGTGTTTGCAACGGCCTGATCAATGTATTGGTTCTCCTGGGACTGGATGGCCATTTCCGCCTCTGCCATGTCGATATCTTGCAAGCCCTGGAAGTGCGTGTCGACATCGAAAAGAAGATTGCGGGCGATACTTGCCCCGGCACCAATTTCATCTGTAGCCACATTGAGGATGCGATTTATTGATGACTGATGGGCCGTAGCAAATGCATTTACGAGATTGCGTTTTGCATCTGCATGCCCGAGTGCTTTTGTGAACCAGCAGTCCATCCCCCATAGGTCATCGGTGCATTCGGCATTCTCGCCGACGGTTGTTGGCATGCCAGACTCATCGGTGGGTAGTGCAACATCGTTCGCAAACTGCATCACGAGGGCGCCACAGTATGTATTGACCCCTGTTCCGTCTGCTACAAACCCGCCTTCTCGCTGGCGCGCAAACGTAACGCCTGCCGAGGAAATATCATCGCCGCTACGAAGAGAGAGCTGCTGGATCTCTGCTGGACGCAAAACCCTGGGAGAAACTGTAATTCTGGCGCCACCCTCGGATCCTATGTATGCAGCTTGCTTATTCTGCAGTTCCATACACATTTGGCTTGCAACTACTCCCTTTACCAAATCCTGCACTGAGGGAAGTGGTGGCGGAGTGATAACGCCTTCGTTGCGGAAATAGCCTGTCCCGCGAGCAGCTGTAAGATTTCCCAGAGTGTTGCTCTGTTCACCCAGGTAGATCGCGAAATATTGCCCTGCACTGTAACCGCTCGGCCAAGGCATTATGAGTACGACAGCAATTACAAGATGAAGGGGGGCCCAAGTCATGGAAATAGGTGATGCCTCCATATCCTTGGCCTGAGCAACGATCAACAGATGCTGTGTTGCTTTGAATAGAATAACGACGGTCGCCACGATCATGCAGATCAGATTTAGAGGCGTGATCACGGTTCCTATCAGGCCCGGTGTTGCTGGTTGATTGGTCATCGTTCCAGCTTCAAATAGGGAATCTATAATCCATGCGCCGAAGCCTTCGCCTTCTGCACCAAATGCTGCCGTTGATACCGAAAGCAGCAGTAGGGTCCAGATACCACGGTTTACACTTGTCATTTTGAACAGCTCCCTCTTGTTGCGGCAGGGCGTTTAAGGCGCCGGTACCGCGCAAACTGCATCCCGAATATGGTCAGATAGATAAATGCATAGGCGCTGCTTACAAGAAGCATCAGCACAATAACGACTTTGTTGATGACCGGAATCGCAGATGGAAGAGGGTGTGCCACTATCATAAGCAGAGAGTAGAGGGCAATAGCGAAACCAAATCCCGAGTAAACAAGAGGGACGATAACGGTTGCAGGAGTCAGCGGGTGTGCAGGGGTCGCCTGGGCGCGTGCTATAGCGGCATTCCATCCCTTGCGAGAGAAAATGTCTCTCCATAGCTCCGGATTGCGCGGACGGACTCGGCGCCCGTCCTTCCAAAGTACGTCCAGTGCCGAAAGCTTGCCTGCTACTTTACCTGTTGTTTTCAGGGCCCGGAAAACTCTAGAGTCACTGGCATCAGCTGTAGGTTTCTGAGGCAATGTTGGCTCGCTAGCTACCTGACTATGTGTGTTCGTTGTATCGATGACAGATTCGGACATTGGTGTGCCTGCTCGTGACCGTGTCGGGGGCAAAATGTTTAGAACATTATAGTGTATATTATTACTAGATTGGGCGACGTGCGAGCCTTCCAGATCAACAGGAGTTCTGCGTGGAAAATGCGTTTCAAAAAGTAGGGGATGATGCACCACCCAAGCCTGGTGCGGGAGGTGCTTTGCAGTATTGGAGCGCCATAGATCCCGTCGTTGGGGATGTTCTTAGCCTTATGGATGAGCGAGATTACTGGAGCATTGAGGATGAAGCGGCAATAAGAACGTTGCTCGATCGTGTCATTGCGAGAATGAAGAGTTCGCCTGTGGTATCTGGGTATTGCCTTGCTCACCCCGACAAAGCGATCGGATTGATGGCCTGGATGAAGTCCAGTTCCGCCATGATGCTGTTGCATTATGCAGATGAAGACAGAAAGCAGGTCATTAATCAGTTTCTTTCGGCCTGCGCCTCGATTCTCCAAACTCAGCCAGATAATGATGAGCTGTATCGGTCAGCTACCCTGGCTCTGGAACGGTTTCTCGTGTTTGAAAAGTTGGCTGTTTTTAGCCGCCTATTCTCTCCAGAGCGGGCGCAAGCGCTGGAGAGCGCCCTTCAGACAGCGATTTCCCTTGCAAAAATTCCTTCCTCCAACAAGGAGTGAGCATGTCTATTTCCATGAAGATACTTACAGCTTCAGCCTGTTTCGGATTGCTGCTATCGGCTTCCAATGCTGCCGCCCAGGAAGATGCGACGTGCAGAGTTACACAGGCAAAACAGCAGTACGCCAAAGCTCACAACGAGATCGTCAAACAGGTCCACAAGAATATCAATGAAAGCTCCCCTCTTGAGGAGCTCAATTTTGGCGAGCTGGTGACCCAATGTATCGGATCCTATGGCTTGAACTTTGGGAGCTTGGCTAACCTTGCAGACGCGATCATAGACCGGGTTGAAGATGCGGCCCGAAGTAAGTGCAGTGAAATCAAGGACTACCTCACTGATCAGGCGAGTGGTCTGCAGGGTAGTTTTGATGCGCCCTTTGATCTTGGAACCATTACGGGCGAGGTCACCACTGGCCAAGGCTGGGGTGTGAATTCAGAGTTGGATCCGGAGGAATACAAGAAACGGTCCATGGAGGTCTGGAACGCTCAGAAACGGCGTCTGGAACAGGTGCGCAATGGCATTTACGACGCACAATCTGCTGTACGTAACTCCCAGTCAACCGGAGACTTTATCAATCGAGCGCGCACTGGTTACGAGAACTACGAGTCTCGCCGATAATGTCTGGAGGCGTCATGTTTAAGAAGAATGCACTCAATTCCGCCATATTGGCTGCCTCAATGGCAGTCGGACTTTCGATGGCCCCCAAGGCATCGGCATGTTCATGCGGTGCCATCATTGCAGGTCAGGCAGCTGCAACTTCTGCCCAGATTGCGGGCATGGTGGGACAGGGGGCGATTACAATAGCTCAGGCAATGACCCGTGGTTTTTTAGAGGTTAACTCCACGCTGAACGGAAGCACTGCACAGCAAACTGCGCAGCTGGTCAACGCTCTTGAGCAATTCACGACTGTGGTTGCCACGGAACTTCGTGCTATGCCGGTTCAGGAGCAACAGATAGAAAATAAGCTGAATCAGTATTCCCCTGCTCGGCAAGCCACTACGCCTTGCACGTATTCCGATCGGGCGGCAGATATGAGTGCTTCCACCACCTTGGCGTCGCTTCAGCAAGCTCAGTTGAACTCGGCTTCATCGTCCTACAATGATATGACTTCGGCTTACCCGGTTACTTCAGATACCGATGGTCGCTTCTATGCCCAAACAGCAAAGCTGCTCCGTACGAGACCTGATGTAAAGGATGCCGGGTATAAGCTGGTAGCCCCCGAGAAGACGCTGGGTGCTTTGTCTGCAGAAGAGGTCCAGGAGGCATCAACATTCATCAATTTGACGACGAATCCATCGCCGCCAGCTCGTGTTGCGGAGCCGACAACCAGTGCTGATCTTGCCAGAAATGCGCAGGTGGACATCTACAACATGCGAATGTCCCTCCCTCAATCCGTCCAGAACCAATTATTGGCCTATGAGTCTCCTGTTATGACATTGCCGGAGGGTAGTTGGCTTGAAGAAATGGCAATGCGCGCGTCAGCCGAAGCCGGCGCGGATGCACAGGCCGGGCCCACGACAGTAAGCTTCAATGACCTGCTGGAGTTGATGGCGACACACAGGCTTAAAGATCCTATGTGGCAAACCGCCTTGGCGTCCAAGGATACGCAAGGGCTTTTGAAAGACCTGGCATATATTGAAGCCGATGCGAGTCTTCTGGACTTTGAAATCTGGAAACAGGAACGCAACGCCGCATTGATGATGGCACAATTCCAAGCGGCCCAGCTTCGCCAGGCTTCGGGGGAATAGATCAATGCGTACTCTTCGCCTCAGCCACTCGTCCAGTTGTCTAACACTTGCAGTCGTTTTCATCTTGTTATTGGGGATAGCGCAGCCTCGGCCAGCACAGGCAACGGGCGCAGAAGTCTGCGCTGCGTGTTTTGCAAGTGGTTGCGCCGTATCGTGTACGATTACCGGCACAGCTCAAACATCAGCGTTCGGTGTTGTCCAGGCAGCAATAGCCCTTTCAGAACAGATCATCTTTGAGTCAACAGGGTACGGCGCCCTGGGGGCTACAGGTATGGTTGGGTTTCCTTCAGTCGTCAGCACAATCTCGGCATCCGAGGCTAATCAAACGGGTTCCTTGGTTACTGCAATTGAGGCAGCAGCTACGACGATCGCAACCGAAATCCGGCGTGCGCCTGTCAATAGAGAACTTTATGAGTCCGCCACAAGGCAGGGGGCTGTTGTCCCGTCACGAGCCAGAGAAACATGCTCTGCTCTGGATTTGGGTTCAACATTTGATATTGGTGGAATCCGCCGAACAGAGAGTGTTCGAGGTTGGATTGAGGACGGCGCAAAACTTGGGGGCGTTGCTAATCCAATCCGAGTGTTCCCCAGTGTTCGCGATGAGGATGGAAACATCAACCCGCAAGCAGTTCAAGCCCGGCTAATTGGCTCGGCCAGTAATGAAAGGCTGGCAAATGTCTTGAATGCAGCTATTGGCCCGATTCGAGATAAGGCGAGGAACGAAGGGAAGAGTGTTACCGACTACCTATCTGCTGCCTATTGGATTGATGATAATTACCGCACTATTCCTCGCAACCCATCCGATCCGCTCTCAAGTGACCAATTATCGGCATTGGTGCTCCAGCTACTCACAGCTTCACGTCCAAGTACCGCTGAGGCGCAGCGAGCAGCCGCTACAACAACAGCGGATCTCCAGAGTGCCTCTGTTGCCGAAATCAATGATATGCGGCTATCTGTTCCAGCGGCAATCACTGAGCGATTTTTACGGCTCCGAAATGCGCATGATGCGAAGTTGGGTGCCGAGGATTACATGAAGCAAGCCATGGGTGAAATGGACCCGAACGCCCTGAACATAAACCCCGAGAGTGATGAGGGATTTATGTATCTGATGGCCAATCATCGAGTCCGAAGTTCCGATTGGGCTGCCCGGGTAGCAGTAAATTCACCTTTTGATCTTTGCCAGGACTATGCCACCTGTCAGATCGTTCAGACTGCTGCTGAGCGTCTTTACACCAAATACCAGACGTACCTCGCTAAGAAGGATTTTAACCTCGCCTTAGCTCAGGCTTTGGCAACAAAATTAGAGTACGAGAAACCGTAATACTTGACATCTAAAAGCTGCTTGTCCGACAGAGCATCATTTATAGTTGTCGCATAATACCTATCATGAAGGATGTAATATGACCACTGCCGATCTTTCGATGGAAAGCCTGGAGCGCCTGAGCGTACTTGATATTAAAATGGGTCACGCGATGTTGTTTCTTAATGACATTGTTGACCAGGACATTCAAGTTCCTCCCACTGCATTGGAGCAAGCGATTGAAGCTAAGCAGGCTTTAACCCAATACGCAGCTCAGTTCACAACCATTCAACAAAGGGCTTCCACGGCCGAGGATCCCGCAGGCTATCTAAGCCAACCTACAATTGCTCATCTGCTTGGGCAAATGGACAGTCTCGCAACCGTCATTCTCAACGAACAAAACCTGCTCCTGGAAGCCGCAGAGAATGGCGACATTGACATTGTTAGTCGGGACGAGCTTGAGGCGACTCGCGGTGCCTCAATGGGTATGAGTTGAACTCAGAAGTGCGGCCGGGGCTCCGAAGGAGGAATCAATGGCGATACCTGCTGTAGTAATGGCCGCTGGGAAATACCTGGCGACCAAGTGCGTGACGGATGAGAACTTCAGAAAATCCGTGATGGAAACGGTAAAGAATATCAGCGAAAAAACGCCCTCACGTATCCGTCATGAGTTGGAGCACAAGGGGATTCTTCCCCGCTCACTGGGAGGCGCAAGCGATCCAGCAGACGCGGATTCAGGTGCCTTCAGAAAGGACGACACTCAGATGCTCCGGGCAAGAGTCCAGATGGCGGCAGCCACAGGTGATGAGCTGGGAATCAATAGAATTCTCGCCACAACGCCATCGTCGAAGCTTGCATTGGCGTTGCCGGGAGAGAAGGAGCGAGCTGACTTGATCAGCAACCTGGCTAACCACGGGTTAACTGATGCTCTGAATAATCTCCGAAATCGTCCAACCTTTTCCGTCGGCCAGGACACTTGGAAGGATGCGTTTGAGACAGCGCGAAAAGCGAATCAGCCAAGCGGGCCGGACAATGAAGACACCGTTTCTTTAATGGACGACCTTACTCGCTCGTCAGGTAAAAATGGTCGCTACTTGGTTGCTGCGAAGTTGTGGGAGGAGTACATAAAGCCGAACTCCATGGAAGAAGCCCGGGAGTTTGCTTCGATCAATGAAACAGTTACTTCCACGAACTTAATGGAGCGCTTGAACTACCCGGAACTGCTCGAAGCTGGAATTTCTGGCTTTGCTTCAGGATTACCAATTTCTGCAATGCCTCAGAATATTCTGGCTGAAATTCGAGAGCAGTCTGGTAACTTCCTGGATGGATTGGCCTCCATTCAAGAGAAAGGGGCAGCAAGCGTGCTTTCTCAGGCTTCCGGAGAAAAGAACCTGCTGAGCGAAAAGTTGAGAAGCATGGAGCCACGGATCAGTTAACGATCGCGTCTAGGTGAGCAATAAAAAAGCCAGCAGCTGCTGGCTTTTTTGTTGATCTCAGGTTCGCTACCCCAGTTTGGGGCTTTCATCACCTGGTCCCGCTGATTCCGGCCCGGCTCCTTTCATCAAGGATTCAGCAGCATGAATCAGGTTCGTGCTTCCAGACGATTGTGTGTTGAACGAACTATTGATCAGTAGTTCTCTTGCCTCCGGGGAAGACTTGAGGACGTTTATCATGAAAGCCTTGGCATCTGGATTCTTCTCCAGCCCACTCATAACTGCCTGAACAGCTTTCTGGAATTCAGGGCCCCTGGTTGGATCATCGGTCACGGGGACCGCTCCGCGACGCGCACTGCTAACTTCAATCGCTTGGGCTCGCCAGCTATCATCAAAGATGTCGTCGCCTTTGACGGCAAGGTAGGAGCGAGCAACTTGCTCCGCACCCACCCAGAAGCCAGCCTTCAGTAAGCCGGCAAGAAGAAATGTAGCTGATCCCTCACGATATAGGGTACTGGCGGCTTCCGTGTCGGCTCCCATGGCCATGAACATGCTTCCGGCAGCAACGCAACCGAGAACGCTGGCAGAGGCTAATCCTACTTTGTTGCCATGTTCCGCAACAAGCTTCACCGTCGCTTCCATGCCTTCACGCGCTTTTTCACGCCAATTTGAAGTGCTCATTGATATCTCTCCTTATGCCGCCAGAAGCTCTTTACGAGCGTCTTTTAGGTTGTTCTGGAAGTCATAAATCAGGTGTTCCAGGTTCTTGATCAGTTTTAGGTCTCGCTCTTTTAGTTGCCTTTTCGCGTGATCATCATACGATTCGAACCGGCCGGCCACTTTATTGGCCAAAGCGCGCAACATTGAGAACTGCACGCATAGATCCAAAACGCCTGGATCCTGGGTGGAATGCAATTCTTCCAGGTGCGTTCCAATGTATTCAAGTTGCCGTCGTGCCGCGTAGAAACGGTCGCCCGCATTGAACACATTGAGTTCCGCGATGGGCTGCGAGTATTTCTGGGGCTCTGCATTTGCCGTCATTGTTAACCCTCTGTTATTGCGTTCATTTCGTTAGTTGTCCACAAATTCTGTTGGTAACTTTGTGGATAAACAATCTAGTGATCGGTTTCTACAGGCTTTTCCGCTTAGGACGGAATTACGCCATCCGCAGTGCTGATTCGATGATCGAATCGTCATCCTCCGGACTGTCGCCTTCGTCAACTCCGTTATGGAAGCGTTTCAGGTGCACTTCCATGTTTTCTGTAAGGTTTTCGATAATAGGTTTGTCGTCCTTTCTGGTGCTCAGGCCAGCTCGAACTGCGAGCTTTTCATAATCGCTCATGTTGAGGTCCGGATGCTCTTTCAAGGCTTTCTTGATGGCAGTGCGATCCCACTCATAGGTGTAAACAGCATCACCCAATAGACCGTGGGCGTTAAGTGTTTGTTCAGCGCGTTCAACATCCAGCTTACCCGTAGCAGATTTCCGGATCGCTTCTGGCTCAACGCCTTTCGCCATCAGAGCTTTAGCTGCTAAATTGAGGTCGAGGTTTTTTGACTGAGAATGGGAGATGCCGTTCGCTTTGATCGGCAGGGAGGATAGGTCGTATTCCTTCATCAACCCGGTGATCTGCTTGTTGGTCTCCGACGCCTTTTCCTTGGCAACCCGTTCAGCGAGTTTATAACGCAGAACATCGTTAAAGAGTGATTGGATTCGCCCAATTATCCCATCAGGAATATCGGTGATTAATGTGGTGCCCGGGCGCACGTAAGGTTTTCCGGCAAGCACATGATCTTCCCAAAAGGCTTTTCCTACACGAATGAGATCTGCTTCCAGCTGTTCGTTGCGATCAAACGATGTAATGCGAATACCAAAACCAGGGACATTCAGGTTTTGAATCTGCAAGGACATATCCTTTACAAACTGCATTTTGTCAGCATCGCTGATATCAGGGGATTCCAGTTTGCGCATAATGCTGTTTCCCAGCGGATTGGGGATATCCAATTCTGCCAGGGCATAGTGATCAATAGGGGTGTCCAGGTGATTGCGAAGGATGGCTCCGTACCAGTGCACTTGGCAGATATTTACCAATTCCAGTGGCGCATTCCAGTCCAGAGATGAGCGAACTTTGAAATCGGGAATGACAATCTGACCTTTGGCGTTAAGAGTCACCTGGTCTGGGTTTCCAACAATGAAAGCGCCAGCTGGATGCTGTTTCCGCAGGGCGGCTTGAACCTCATTAGTATTCAGAATGCTTCGATTGCCCGTGCACTGCTCATAAAGGTAATCCACGAGAACTTCAAGCCTGCTCCCTCTGGCCATGTGGATATTCTCTTGGCTGGGTAGATCCAGCAGCATTTTGGATCGCCAAATTTCTTCCGGATCATTCAGATACGAAGGTTCGTTGAAATGCGCGAGAAGTATTTCGCCAATTTCTGAACCACCAATCCCCCGAGCGCGTTCTGCATGCCAAACCGCTCGTTCAGGGTCGATCTGCAGCACGCCTTCAATCCACCGCTTAGCGACGCTATCAGGGATCTGTGAGCGCTGAGGGAGGCTGTCAACTACTGCAGTGACTTGTTTCCGAATTAGGTCAAGGTCCATGGTTCCGCCTTTGAAACAGTGGATACTATGCTATAACCATATTAACACGCGCTTTCCTGTTGTTCACGGCCATTTTTCAACCAATTATTGTCGTATCATGGATACTATCTGATAACGTATTTTTCAAATGGTGTACTCATGACATCCACCGCTGAGGGTAGTAAGACCAAGCTTCGCCGCGTAAAGGCAACCGTCGTTCGCGTGAAGTTCTCAAAGGATGATTACAGCGTCTTCTCCGCTCGCGTCCGCACACGCAATGGCGGCTCGTTTCTTATGGATGTGACCGCACCGGCAAAAGTGATTGAAGGGCAGGAAGTCGTTGTTGATGGGTCTGTAATTCGACACCCAACGTATGGACAGCAATTCAAGGGACAAACACTTGTCCATTACGTGCCCAACAAGGCTGAGGGTATTCTGGCATTTTTGAGTTCTGGGCTAGTGAAGGGTGTTGGGAAGAAGTACGCCGGCCTTATCGTTGAAGCCTTTGGTGATGAAACTCTGCGCGTGATCGAGCGTGAGCCCCATCGTCTGGAAGGTGTAAAGGGCATTGGTAAAAAGCGCGCTGAAAAGATTGTCCGAACCGTTACGGAGCAGCGTAGCTATATGAGGCTTCTGGCCCACCTGAAACCTCTCGGTGTTGGGAATGCGGTCGCCATGAAGCTCTTTAAGGAATTTGGACACAACGCTTCACACATTGCAAAGACAACCCCCTACCGAGCCACTACCATTCCCGGAATTGGCTTCCGAACGGCCGATCTTCTGGCGAAAGCGGTTGGACAAGCCTTTGATTCGGATGACCGAATCCGTGCCGCTGCCGTGTATGTGTTGGATGAGCAGTGCCAAATACAAGGGCATACCTGGTTGGTGTTGGCCGAATGGGTCTCCGCCACGCATAAGCTTCTGTCAAACCGGGATGACTATCAGCCGTCGCTCAATCCTGCTGTGATCGAAGAGAAACTTCTTGCAGATCCTGAAATCAGTAAAACCGTTGAAATCGAGTCATGGGAGGGCCAGCAATACGTAGCCCCCCGGAGACTACGACGATACGAAGAGGCCATTGCAAAAAGCCTATACGAGCGAGCTATCCATTCAGGCCAGGCAACGCATGTTCCCGTGGATTCCACCGTACTGGAAGGGTTGTCGCCTTCACAAGTGGAAGCAGCCAAAGGCATCGTTTCGACTTCCACCGCAATTCTGACGGGTGGCCCGGGAACAGGAAAGACGACGACAACTCGCACGCTATTGAAGATCTTTCGTTCCGCACAAAAGTCGGATGGGAGCAGCTGGCGGATTGAGCTGGCGGCTACCACCGGCAAGGCAGCAAAAAAAGCCGAAGAGGCAACAGGAGTTCCCGCAAAGACGGTTCACCGACTCTTTGGGTTTGGGCAGCGTGAGGGAGCTGAAAGTGGTCGAGGTTGGCTCCATCACAAAGGCAATCCATTGCCCGCCGATCTGGTAGTCATAGACGAAGCATCAATGCTGGACACCTATATTCTGTCTGTGATCCTTGATGGTATTGCTCCGGAAACAAGGCTGTTACTCATTGGAGATGTAGATCAGTTGCCTTCCGTTGGCCCCGGTAAGGTTCTGCGCGACCTCGAGCAATCTGGGCAAGTCTACGTGGCGCGGTTGCGTGAGGTTCATCGACAGGCCGAGGGAAGCAATATCATAAGGGTTGCTCACACAATTAATGCCGGCCAGGTTCCCCAGATGCCTTCCGAGCACTTCCAGAAACTTCCCGTTGCGTACGACTGGGCGAACAGAGACGCGACCTTTGTGCCAGCAGAAGACGCTGACACAATTCACTCCATCATTACTGGGATCGTTACCAGTCTTGCTGAGGCTCACCCTGTTGACCATATTCAAGTGCTTACCCCAATGCGGAAAGGTCCGATCGGAGTAGAAGCTATCAATAAAAGTATCCAGGGCATCCTGAACCCTCAGTTTCGTCAGGCCTCTGATGATGATTTGCTGCAACTAGGTTCCTACAAGGCTGCGGTCGGTGACCGGGTGCAGCAAACCCGAAATGACTATACCAATATGATTTTCAACGGTGATAGAGGGATTATCCAAAGTATCGACAAAGAAGAAGGCTGGGTCGATATTGAGTTTGAGGATAAGGTCGTCCGACTCAACGTGCATTCGGATTTGGCTTTTCTTGAGCTGGCCTATGCCCAAACTGTCCATAAATCACAGGGAAGCGAGTACCCGATCGTCATAATGCCCGTCTCTACCTCCCACTATGTCATGCTGAGCCGGGAAAACTTCTATACCGGTGTCACCCGGGCAAAAAACACATTAATCGTGGTAGGCACGACAAAAGCCATGGGTATCGCAGTGCGCAAGGTGAATGAGAGTCAGCGCAATACTGCACTGCCATACCGCATTGCTCAGCAATTCAATTCAAAAAATGATTCTTTGGACGGGGGGAGATAAACGTTCTCTCTCGGGCCTGCATTGCAGGCGTTAGTGCCATCTTCCTCCGGGGCGTCGTGCGGGCCTTTGGCCCTTGCGGCGGCCTTCGGCCTTTCTTCACGGCCAGGCAGAGCCTGACCGCTCAGTAACGGCTCAGCCATAGGCTTCGCCTGCTGGAATTTCGATTTGTGAATCCTCACGGTAGAATGCCTGTATATCCGTACAGTTGGAGCAGTGCAACATGAACCTGAGACGCCGCGTGAATTGCGTGTACCGTGACTACCCTCCCTACAGAACGGGTGACTTGGTTGGGGTGCTGGGCCGTGGTGCTGGGCACGACAATGGCGGAATGGTGAAATGGCTGGGAGTTATCGACCGGCGAGCAGCCAGGACTATCCCTGGCGCCACGGAAGTGATGCTGGACTTTGCAGCCTTTCAGCTTGGATTGTTGGACCCTGTGCAGTGGTTGGCCGAGAACACGGCTATAGTGGGCTGCTTGATTGATGAGGGGGTTATGGCTGTCACGGACGGCAAGACGCCACTTATAAAGCCCTGGGGAGCACCTTCGGCATAGATTTCATCCATTGGGGCTCCACCAGGGTGGGGACTTAATAAAGTACCGCTACTGTTCGCTTATGTGATCGTCGTGATCGTCGCCAGCATTGAGCCAGTTTTCCAGGGCTGACGTAGTACGCTCAATCAATTCCCGCTTTTCCTCATCCGATTGTGGCGGTGTTGGGGCATGACTGACATTCGAGGGGTATTCAATGCTGGCCATTACGGCAGTCGCCGTGGCCAGACCGATTTTCTGAGCTTCCTCGGCGGCTGTGCCGGTCGCCATTTCGATTCGGGACGTGGTTTCTGCAGCTTGTTGCGCCAAACGACTCTCACCTTCTGTCATTGCTCGCGGTGTCACTGCCTTGAGCAATGTGGGGTCGATGGCCCATGGAGCCTTTTCCAGCATGGATTTGGCGTGGCTGTGTTCGATTTCATCAAGTCGGGCTGAGATCTCAAGTTCACGCGCCTTCGGATCGGGCACTGCATCGAACGCATCTTCTTCATCCCAATCGTCTTCCATCAGGCCTTCGTCAAGAACCGGCTCGGGTTCCGCAGGTGTGCTGATAGGTTCAGAGACTACGGTTGTTTCGGTGGCTTTTCTGACCGATTTTTGTGGATTCTCCGCAGCTGTTGTGGACGGAGCTGGCGCCGGCTCGATGGGTTGTAGTTGGTCAGCCGGGGTGCCGGCGTCAATAAGATCTGTAATCTCATCGTTGCTGTAGATCAGGGCGCCAAACAAAAGTCCTTCACGCTCACGGCCGGTGATGGTTGGTTGTTTTTTGAGGATGCTCTGCCAGTCGGAGCACGCCTTACCGATGAACTCCAATGCCGGTGGGAGTTCGAGGTCAGACTTGCTCAAATACAAACCCTTCTGAAGCGCACCTTCCATCGCTTGCTGATAATCCGATTTGGGTTTAAGTAGCGTGGCACCATATCCGCGCGTCGGAAGGTTCACATCCAGCATGCGGTTGATCGCGAAATGGTCTGAGATCGTCTTATCGTCAAAGCCATGGTAGAACATGCTCACCGGCACGATCTTATCGCGCCAGAACACGATACCTTCACCCTCTACCTGGGCCCGGGTGTCCATTGTGTCGATGCGGGATCGTCGTTCAACGCTGGCGGATTGGCTGTCCCGATACATGCCGGTCAGCGATTGCTCGTCTCGAGCATAATTGCTGGCGGCCATCGCCAGGCCTTCGCCGGCAATCTGTTTAATCAACTCTGCCGTGGCCCCCAAGCCCTCAGATGCCATGACGATTTTCACTTTGGTGTTTTCTGCAATCTGCTCAGCTTCGTCCGGATCTTCGCGTTTCATACCGGCGTAATCCTGGCCGGCGATCGTAATAGCGACATACAGGCCCCGGGCTTGAGCCAGCGTAACGCCGTAGCCAGGCGTCATCATGAACGCAAATTCGTCGTTAATGATGCCGTAGGGAACCGGGGCGGTAATGGGTAGTGATTCGAGAATGTCGGCCTTTCGGCCCTCAATCTCAGGCGGAATGCCTGTGGAAATCGCATTCTTTTGCGCTGCCAGTACAATCTTGGCGAGGTTTTTCATTTCATCCGGAGCTTTCTCAAGCGCAGGAATCATGACAACGCCGATTCGACGGCGGAGGATCATATCCAAGAAGTTAATTTCACCGCGGCCTACCATGTAAATGTCGCCGTAGGTATCAGACAGTGAGGACAGTGCCCGGGTGAAATACGCCTGAGCGAAACCAAACTGGCGCCCGACTTCTTCCGGCTGCTTTTTCTTGTTTCCGCGAGCGTCTCTGCCGGGATCAGGGTTGTATCCGGGCAAGGATGCCAGATATGCCCGAATGGCTTCCCGGCTTTCTGCAGTAATCCTGGGGTGATCCCGCAGTTTCTCTACTTCTGTGAGTTCGAGAGACTTCCGGATGACGGCCGGCGTAATCAAAAGCCCGGCACAGTCGCGAAGGTCAATCAGTGCAGGCATTACCGCGCTGATCAGGCCGATGGCCCGCTCAGAGAACAGCTTATTCTCGTTACCACCGGGCGGCATGATCGAAACAATAATCTGGGTTATCGATTCCGATGAGCCATAGGTAAACAGGTTGACGTTGTTGCCACGGCGAACGGCTGGATCTTTCTTCGCAGAGGTGTTGCCCTTTATGTAGTTCAGCGCCCGGAAATCATGTTCCCGTCCGAAATAGCGGGCCAGAGTGAAGATCTGCCAGCCAAGCTTCGGCGCGGCTTTAGCATCGGAGTACATCACGCCGGATCCTACGGCGAGGTAGTTGGCGGCCATGGAGACGAGTGTTTCGGTCTTACCTGCACCCGTTGAGCCGATGACCAGGGTATGCGTTAGCAGGTGGACAAAGCTTAACCAGAGCTCATAGGGACGCCGCGCAAATCGAACGTTTCCCAGAAGAAACTGGCCACGAGACTTAAAATAGCCAAACCGTCCGGGTTTCGGGTCGTTGAGGTCAGTAATCCCTGCTTCTTCCGGAAGCAGCATCGGAAGTGTTTGACGATGAGAGTAAGGGTGACTGGTGACCCAATAGATGATTGGCAGGCATACCAAGATAAAGAAAGTAGGGGATGCGAACACTGGGAGCACCAGCAACGCTGCGACAAACTGTGCGACCCCCGGGTTGTCCGAGAAAAAGTCGGCAACTTTTTGTGTCGGGGTTCGGATGTCCCTATAGAGATCCTTGCTATTTAGTTCCTGGTCCTGGCTCAGACCGCGGAAGCCGTGCTGTCGCGCTGCCACTCTATTACTCCCCTGTCTCGTGAATCGTAGGGGTAGTTGTTGTCAGACCCAGATCAAAGTTCTCTGATGTGTCGATGCCTGGTATTCCACACGCTGTTGCAGGCGCGGCAACTACGGGCTGGTTGTCGTGAAGCAGGGGGACAGGGAAGCCGGCAAACCCATCATCACTTGAAGCGGCCCCAAGTAACTCATTTTCGAGCTTAACCTGAATGGTGGTGCTATCGGATTCTCCAGCTCGTGCGTGGCTGGCAGCCAACAGGCCTGTCACGAGAACAGAAATGGTTGCACCCACGGCGACCCATTTCATGAACCGGACAGTACCTGCCGATGTTCCGGTTTTACGTGCCCCCACGGAAGGTTTGCTGGGCTTCTTACCACTTTGGGGCTTTTGTGGCCCTGGGGGCGTTTGGGAAGGCGCAGGTTCCCTGCGCATATCGTTCGCTGGGGCTACCCCTCTCAGGTACACGACATTTTGACGTTGCGCCTGCGCTGCGCCCGAACGAGTTTGACGGGCTTGCGGACTTACCGGACGATCATTTGTGGGTTCCGGGTGAGCGCCGTTATAGGCAATGCGGTTGCCGTAGTTCTGGCTTCCGACGCGTGCGAGAGATGCGTTCTCGAACTGACGGAAGGCGATTACGATTCCGGCGTAAACCTTTTGTAGTTCGGCCAAGCCTTCGTCGCCGGCAGCGAAGGGTAAGCGGAAAGATCCATCTCTTGATGAGATGATCACAAGCGCTGGATGATAGTCCTTTTCCAGTTTTGCGTAGCTACCTTTGAATTTCAGGCGTGTACCTTCCAGGGGGATGTTTACGCACGTATGCATATTGTGGGAGGTGATGAGACGCTGCAGTTTGGATTGCTCGCCAGCACGCTGTTCATTGCCGCTCGGCAGCATCATGAAGGTATGAGTTGTCTTGCCGCCTGGCCCTCGGGTTTTCTGAATGAAATAGCTGTACTTCATGCTTCAGCCCTCGCGGTTGGTGAGGCATCATCAGTGCTAAGCGCACCTTCTTTAGATCGCCGCTCTTCTATGTCACTGGCCAGGCCCTCGTCGGAGCCTATCCATTCTTCATCAAAGAGCATGGAACGAATGGATTCGGTGCCGCCTTCAATGCAAGGAACGTTCACCGCGTACCCACACTCTTTTTCGACCATATAATGCGCCCAAGCTGCAGTGCCTTGGGTAAATGGGCGATCTCCGCCCATCTGATTAAGACTGTTGAACAGGATTGGATGGACTGGACGCAGCCATAGAAACTCAGCGGAAATAAAAACGCCCCGGTCCCAAGTCGCTTCAAGCAACGCCATGAATACAGTGGTTTTGAAAGCGTGCCGTTTGATGATTTCTTTGACTTTGGGGTTGCGGATGTAGCGAGCATTTATAGCGGCGATCCCTTTTCCATCGATCATGGGCTTATGCCGTCCTTTCTTATCGCAGCGCCGGAAAGAGTTAGCCAGCCTAAGGGCCAGCTTTCGGGCATCAGGAAGGCCCTTGCAGATTGCTACCAACAAAATGGCCAGGACACACTGCTCGAAAATGGTCAGATCGTCGTGACCTGACCAGCGATCCCCCAGCTGCTTGACAAGGGCTGCATCGGTCTTCTGGATATCCAGGCGGCACAGGCGAGGCTCGGGAAGCACCTTTCGACGTTCCGGAACAGACCAGGTCATCTTTTTTTCATTCCACCCTTTGATATAGGCACGCTTGGTGTTCTTGCCTTCGGTGGCCGACAGCCCAAGCAGTTTCTTCAGAGTGGCGCCGCCAGTGGACTTCTTTTCCGCGTAGATCAGTTCGTGTTCCAGTGCCCAGTCAATGGGAGATCGGGGCATGGCCCATGGACCCTCGTGGAGTGGCATGGCAAGCAGGTTTTCGTGAGCCACAGATGCAACGGCCGCATAGTGCTTCGCGTTTAACTTCACCAGCATGTCGAGGTTAAAACGTCGAACAAAGCGGTTGACGATATGGGCCTTCCGGATTGTCCAGATACGCAAAATGACCATTGGGACGAAGACTAGGGCCATCGTATGAGTGATAACGCCAATCATCATTTTGGCGGCAGGCCATCCATAACGAGTCGGATCGGTATGGAAAAGCTGGTGAGACCAGGCGGTAAAGTTTTGCGCCCACTCCGATGGATACAGAAAGGGTGCATGTTGGGCTGCTTTCGAGATCCAGCCAACCAGGAAAAACAGGCCTTTTATGATTGCAACTTTGTTCATGGACCAGATCATCCAGACCATCAGAGCGATCGTTCCAATGCACGCAACGATGAAGATCAATCCATCCATGCTCCCGGAGCTGTCACCGGGTCTGGGTTGTGCGGCCATCTTCAAAGACTCCCATGTTCAGCAATCAGGTTTTCATAGGCCTTCATCAGCTTTCCTGTGTAGACCGAGATGTGCGGTTCTTGCTTGTTGTGATAGCGCGCGATTGCCCGAAAGTAATCACGAGGTTCTTCGAGTGTGATCTGATGAGTAACCCGGCGAACGTACCATGCTGCAACGCCCAGATTGATGCACTCATTGTTCTGAAGCATCTTTTCGGTCAATCCGAACTGGGCCAGCTCGGGAAGGTGGATGGTGTTGATCTGCATTAGCCCGAGATCGTAAGAGCCATCGGAGTTCTTAATTTTGGCGCCGGCCCAGCCACCCTCAACAGTCGCGATGAGCGTAAGCACCAGTGGGTGTACCTGGTAGCGATCAATGACGCGTTGGAGGCATACATCCGTAAGCGGCGTTTCGCGCTCAAGTCTTTGAACCAGCTCGATAGGCGCGGCAGGGCTTACAGTGGGTGGGGGAGGAAGTGCGTCCATCACAAGTATCGAATCATATACACTGTTCTAAATGTAGGTGTCATGATTATATCGGAAAAAACGCGGCTAAAAGCCGCGTTCACAGTCTTGCGAGGTGGCATTTGGTGATGCTATCCAAGTGCGGGGGAGGAAGCGGAGGGTTCATCTGGACTCAAGCCCGAATCCTTCATGCCACTGTGGACCGCCAAGCTGATGCTGAGGGTTTGCCTCAGTAAATGGAACTGACTCAGGAAGGTGTTCTCGATCTTATCCAGTGGGTAGCCATTGGCGGAGATATAGCGCCGCTCATCGGTCGCCATTTCGCGCAATTCAATCAATGTCTCTCGCGTTAGGCTGTTCCAGCTATCGGCCAAGAGGTCGCCGGCCCGCAACAGGAGGTTCTTTCGGAGCATTTCTTGCTCGGCGGCAGACATTTTTTGGATGATGTCGCTGGAACTGATAGCTTCATCAACGCTACTCCACAGGAGGTCGCCCATGCGCTCCAATACCGGCTTTGGATCATTATGGAGATAATTCCATTTCTGGTAGGCTGATACCAGGGGCGCCAGCGCATTCATCATCATCATGGAGCGTCGGACCTCGGGAGATCCATAAGAGTCCGACTGCTTGGGTTCGGCCCAGACACCGTCCAGTTCGGCAGCATCATTCAGAAGTTTGGCCCAGTCGGTTTCAAGGGCTTTATCGCCTGCGATTCGGTAATGCTGGCTGATAATCTTGGACATCGACCCGGTAATGGATTCATAGACAAACCGCTCGTCGGGCAGTTTCAGCTTTTCCAGCAGCGCCTTCGATTGGTTGGCGTAGTGCTTCAGCATCCGTTGGCTTTGCTGCTCAATCTGGTCTTCTGTCATGTTGGCCGAATGATGTAGTAAACCGCCAAGGACGTGACCAATGATTTTCAAGGCAGAAAGCGAACTGTAAGCCGCCTTGTCTGCAATCTTCTTCTCTTGAATCTGATTGTTGATCGCCGAGAAGAATCCCCCAGTGCTGGCTTTCGTATTGTCCTGAGAGGTCATTGCCTGCGGCTTAGATGGTGTGGGCGGCAATTCCGGATTGGCATCTGGCTTTCGTGGTGTTTCGCGGCGTGCGTTAAATACGTAGTCCATGCGCTTTACCCTTTATCTTGGATCTGGCTTTGGGCGTTGTGGGTTGCATTCATAATCTCATCAGCAAGGTTCAGCGAGATTGTTGGAGCATCATCAATGCGCTGGGCCAGGTCCTGGGGCACCTCAACCCGTGGCTGGACTTCCATGTGTTGGAGCAAACGAACAACAGGTGTAAGGTCGAGCGTTTCCGGCATGGTGTCACCTGTCATTTCGAGTTGATAGGCTCTGCTCATTTCAATTGAGGCCTCCAACCCCAGATCCAGCATG
This sequence comes from Marinobacter sp. MBR-105, assembly GCF_053628895.1. Classification (NCBI taxonomy): domain Bacteria; kingdom Pseudomonadati; phylum Pseudomonadota; class Gammaproteobacteria; order Pseudomonadales; family Marinobacteraceae; genus Marinobacter; species Marinobacter sp. MBR-105. Next base: position 205,878 of record NZ_JBRJHG010000005.1, read on the forward strand.
AGCAAGGTTACCGAGAGCGGTATGCCGGCCGTTTCTCGAAGCTCGGTTCGCGCATCCAACAAACCCTTCGCATAGGCCTGATTGTAAATTGCCGGCCGGTTCACCTTTTTGGCGACCTCTTGCAACAAGTCTGCGATTGATTGTTCACCGGTATGGTTTTCCAGGAACTCAAGCATAATCTTGTCCTCGAGTCCGGTCTGGAAGTTCCATTGCAGCGTGCGGCTGAAGCTGTGCGTGATGTAATCCGTCAGCACGGGAAGCAATGCGTCAGCTTTGAGTGCTCGTTGACAGGTCAACCCAACGTCAAACAGCTCCACCTGGAGTATTCCGTGCTGGCAAGCCCGCATGAACAGCGTGTTCTCAATGATTTCCATAGGGTTCTGATACCCTTTTAGGCTCATGGGGAATCCATTTACAAACGCGGTTGCGTGCATCGATTTGTGTCCTCTGTGCGGGTTGCCGGCATCCTTCCATGATACCGGCTTTTAGGGCCCAAATTCGGGGCTTACGCCATTTGTGGGCCGTCAGCTAATTCTTCATCTTCGCTGTCGACTTCGATCCCAAGTAGCTCCCGAATCTTCTCCCGATTCACGGGCGCGTTGGTTTCGTTCAGGATCAATTTTGTAAAATCAATCAACGGAGATGGGTTCATTGCTGCCCCTTCAGCCATGACATCGCCAAGCTCTTCCGACAACTCCTGGTACCGCTGGCGGACTGCTTCCAATTCTTCTGCGCGGTCAAAGGGTTTGTTCAAATCTTCCCTGGCAGCAAAAAGGCTTCGTTCGAGGTTGGTTCGGTTAAGCTCGGTGCCGGCAATACCGTTGTCGGTGCCGATTTTGTGAACCGTGTTTGCTAGTTTCCGGGCAGCTTTGTAGAGAGGGTCAACCTCCTTCTCCGCATCAACGAGCATATCCTCGATGTCCGTCTCTTTGGTCAGAGGACAGAGCCAATCTGTTTGGCCATCGTGACGCATGATCCCAAGCTGTGGCACGTTCTTCATGCGGCTGATAACGACATTCAGTCCGCCAAACGTCCCAATTGTTCTCGTTGTATAGGGGCGTACGAGATCCAGTTGACCACCGAGGGCTGCAGCCAGTCCTTTCAGTCCACCAATGTGGCAGGTGTCTCCGTCCTGCATTCCAGGCTGCGGCCCCTGAATCATCAGGTGTAACGGGCGATTGGCTTCAACAAGGGCGGCTTCCTCTTTCATCAGCTCCAGGCGAGCATCGTACGATTTGATGCGGCTCTCGTAATGAGCAATCTTGGCCGCAAGATCGGATTGCTCATCCAGGTGCGAGCTTTCCAGGCGCTTGAGCTTGTCTAGCTGCAAGCGGCTATCAATGAACTCTTTGATCTTGGGGTTACCCGTGGTGACCGCAAGGATATCCTCGTAACCCATGCTCACGTCTTCGTCCATTTCTCGCTCGCAATCTTCCGGGTTCCGCATAGCTTGTTTGATCATGGCGAGCTTCCGGTTGAGGGTTTCCCACATAAACAGGTCGAAAGAATCTTCCGTCGTGTAGATGAAGTTGAAAGCTTCCTCAAACATGTTGCCCTGACGATCAACGCGACCGAGGCGTTGTTCGATATCAGCTGGTTTCCATGGGGGGTCCAGTTGGTGCAACGCAATCAGGCGCTCTTGTACGTTGGTGCCCACGCCCATTTTGTTCGTGGAGCCCAGCAGGAACCGGACTTCTCCCGAGCGTACTTTTGCGAACAATTCTTCCTTGTCGTCATCGGTCACCGCATCGTGGATAAAGGCGATTTCGTTTTCCGGAACGCCTTGCTTGATCAGCTTTTGCTTAATGTCATCGTAAACATTGAAGATGCCTTTCCCTGTCGGCGAGGAAAAATCGCAGAAAATGAGCTGAGCTGCTTTGTCATCGTCGTATTTCCGGTACAGCTCCAGGGCCTTTGCAATGCAAAGGTTCACCTTGCTGTTTGGGTCATCCGGGAATTGCGGGTGAATTAACCGTGGGTCCAGACTGGCTTTGCGTCCATCCGTGGCAATAGACAGCAGAATGTCCTGGGAGAGTTGCTTCTCAACCTTATCTGGGTCGACGTTCCCATGTTCATCGAGGCGGGTTTTGTCATTCTCTCCGTACAGACCTTCACGAAGTACCTTGGCAATGTCCTCCGCCAACGAACTACTTCCATTCTTGCCATTGCGGACAACGCGAGCCCGGGCTTCGATGTACTTCATAAAGTTGCTCATCAGCTCAGTCTGCGGAGCAACAACGGTTTCGGTATGAATCTTCGGCGTGGGGAGATTTAGGTCTTCCCTGGTCTTAAAGTCAATGAACTCGCGAATCATCTTCACCAGCTCAGGCAAATTCTTGAACCGGCTCAGTCGAGATTTCACCTGGTAACCGCCACCCTCGGGTTTGATCTCCATGTTGTGGCGGATTTCCCCGAACAAACTCATCCAGTCATTGAAGTTATGAATGCCGGCGCCTTTAAGCAGGTCGGGGCGCATCATGCGGGTAAATGTGTAGCACTCCACAACTGAGTTGCTGATGGGGGTGCCGGTGGCCATCATGACGCCATAAGGACCATTGTGGAGATCTTGAAGGTAGCGGCATTTGACAAACATATCCCAGGCCCGAACAGACTCGCTGTTGGACACACCTGGAATAGAGCGGGCGGAGTCTACTGCAAGGTTCTTGTAATAGTGCGCTTCATCCACCCCGATAAAGTCCACGCCCATTTCTTCGAGGTTCAGAACGTCGTCTTTGTTCTCAGAAATAGCGTGATTCATTTTTTTGAGCTTGGCCTCCATGGCCTTGATCTTGCGCTCAATGTCTCGTTGGCTGGGCGAGCGTGCACCTTTCCCGTTGGCCTTTTGCTCAACCATCAGGGCGTCCCTGAGGCTGACCAGCTCATTCTCAAGCATCTGGGCCTCGAAATGAGTAGGCACACCAATACGGGAAAACGACGAGTGAGTACACACGACCAGATCCCAATCGCCCATCGCAGCCCGGGCGACAAATTCAGCGCGTCGAGACGGCGTAATATCCTCTTTATCCAGTACCAAGATGCGGGCTGAGGGGTAAATCGTCTGAGCATCTCCGGCAAACTGACGCAACATGTGGTTGGGTACCACCAACATGGGTTTTTGCCAACGATTTAGCTGCTTGCCACGAACCGCGGTACCGATAAGCTGCATGGTTTTGCCGGCGCCAACCACATGGGCGGTCAATGAGTTTTTTCCAGAGATGGCCCGCCAGATGAAGTTGTTCTGGTGTTCCCGTGGCGTCCAGTTTGGGGCCATGCCCGGATAAACCATGTGGCTTCCGTCAGGCTCCACGAGCCGCCACGTATTGAAGCGTTCGTTGTATATGTCGGCCAGGCGTCGAGCCCGCTGCGGATCTTTATAGATCCACCGGTTGAACGCATCGATCAGCTCTTCATACTTGCCTTGCGCCTTGAGCGTTTCAGCATGATTGATCTCATACCTGGGCGGATTGTCTTCAACCTTGTCCCGGATGACCGGTACCGTGTTGGTGAATGCGTTATCCAGTAACCGGAATACATGGGCGCGCTCGGTACCCCACCTGGAATGAGCTCGATGATCTTGCTCGCGGGCGATTTGATTCAGAGACTTGGATTTCAGCGGCTGAATCCGCCAGTACCGGTTTACCTCATCGAAGACTACTTCGACACCTGAGGTACCACTGGTGTCCAGCTCAAGCGCTTCACTCAGGAAGCTCTCAATCACATCCTTTGGCAGCCAGAATGCGTCCATGCCGACTTTGATCTGGCTTGGCTTCAACGGCTCTGGCAGGTGCGCCTTCAGCTCATCCAGGTTCCGCTGAAACGCCGGATCGCTGGCTGCAGCTTTTTCGGCGGCAATGATCTTGGGGCCGAGGTTGCCGGAGAGGTATTCGTCCCGGGTTTCAGGCTTGTCGGTTTCCGGGTTGACGAACACCAGCTCCTGGTCAAGTAATGCGTCCAGGACATCCTGTTCTGTTGGCTGGAATACCTCTGTCTGCAGCAGCTGCCGCATATAGGGCAGGGAAATGGTACCGGTATACGCAAGACTGATCGCCAGAGCATCGCTGGCGGTTGCAGCCTGTTTCGGAGGCTCGATCGTTGGGGAGACAACTCGTCTCTCAAAGATCGCTGTTTTGGTCGCTTCTCCGGTCTTTTCGTCGAGCGATTCAAGACCATAAAGGAAGGGCGCCCGGGTATCCTTGCGGTAGAGTTTTTCGTTCTGCTCTGAAGAAACCGGGCCATATTGCGCAACAAACTGATCATACTGCTGATTCAGTTCTTCGCGCAGTGTGACAATTCGGTTCTCCACCGTTGGGCTTTCGGGCTCCGACTGGAGAATTAGGAGCTCACGGCTGACATCCATCAGCGACAAGAGCTTGTGCATTCGGTCAATGTTCTTCTTTGCTACCTTGACCGGCTTATCAGAGGCCAGCTTGTCGCCATAGGCGTTCACAACCAGCGTATGGAACGCCTGCTTGTCTTCGTCAAAGTAAATTGCCCCGGGAATCAGGTCGTCCAGTGAGCCCCCGGTTTTAGCGGCCTTCTGCGTTTCTCGAATGCGATCAAGATCTGCGTCCAGGTTTATTTCAGCGACCGGTAGGTTAATGTTTTTGGGAAGGGCCTCTTTGATCACTCGACTGAGTTTTGCTTCCAGCTCCGGGATGCTGTCGTTGCCCAGCACTCGCAGGGCGGGTCCGTGTTGCGTGGTCACGACACCGAGGTTGCCGAGAACATGCTCTGGGTGATCAATGAAATATTGATTCATGGATAGGGCGGAGACAGTTTCACCTGGCTGGATGATACGTCCATTGATTTCAACTGCGGATGCAGTCACCAGAGGTGCCTCAATATCGCCTGTTTCCCGGATATCGATGGGGCTGTAGTTTGGCGTGAAGTTGCCTTTTTTCTGCAGGAAGATGATGTCGGTCATCACTTCGGTCTGCGTGTTTGCGGAGAAGGTGCCCGTTGGTAGGCGGAAAGCGCCAATAACATGCGCTTCGTCCATGATTGCCTGGCGAACATCAGTGTCCTGTGCATCCATGGTGTAGGCGGAAGTCACGAACGCCGAAACGCCACCCGGCTTCAGTTTCTGAAGGCTCTTCAGGAAGAAGTAATTGTGAATTCGATAGTTCCAGGACGGATTTTCACGGTCAAAGACCGGGTATTCGCCAAACGGCACATTGGAGATAGCCACATCAAAGAAGTTGTCGGCGATTGGGGCTTCTTCAAAGCCCACGGTATGCACCTTGGCGTCCGAGTGCACAGCCTGAGCGATGCGAGCGGTGATAGGATCCAGCTCTACACCGGTAAACACAGATTCATGAGTCAGGGCCTCGGGAGCATGGCCCTTGAAGTTCAGGATGCCACAAGAGGGCTCCAGAACTCGCCGTCTTGGCACGCCAAGCTGAGCGATACCTTCCCACATAGGGCGAATTACCCCGGAGTGAGTGAAGTGTGCATTCAGGATGGTACCCGTCAGCAGCCGATGTTCCGTTGTGGTGAGTTTGCCCTTGCTCAACCAGTCATTGATTTGGTCGCGCGCCCGAATCACATAGTCCGGTTGTTGCTGGCCACCCCAATAGCCCGCAAAGAGGTTTGGATGAATGCTGCCCCAGCCGGAATACTCCGCCAGCACCGCTTTTTCTTCATCAGTAGCATCGCGCTCCTGCTCGTTCAACTCGAACAGGAGGCGCATGGCATCGAGGTTGTCTTCTACACGGCGGGCACGGGACTTGCCTTGATGGTCATGCCCCTGGGGATAGGTAAAGCGGTTCAGGGCAGGGGGTTGCTGCTCTCCAGTCGGGACTGAAGTTCGCCCATCATTCGTTCCATCGCCGTCGCTTGCGCCTGGGTTGCCCTCTGGATCGCCAGCATCGGGTTGTTCTCCTGGCGCACCGGATCCACCCACTTCTGATTGAGTAGTGTCAGCTCCCGCTCGTACCGCAGTTCGATCTCCTGATTCAGCCGTTCCAGCTTCTTCAGCAGTCGATTGAACTGGATCTTGTGGGGATGCTCCGGATGCTGGATCAGCTTGATCACGGACTTCGGATGATCCTCCAGCAGACCCTCCAACATCGCCATCGCGAACTGACCCAGTCCCACCGATGCGAACGCCTGCCTGGTCATCTGCAGCAGCAGATCCTGAGTTGACCGATCCAGCTTCGTTACCGGTACCGGTGAATTGTTCTCGGGGGTTGTCGGCTCTTCGGTCCGATCCATCAGATCCGCGAACTCCGCCAGCGACGCCAGCAGTCGTTGCCGGGCCGGTGTATTGTCCGGTTCGGCCATTGCCTTCGCCAGCGCTTTCCGATCCGGCAGGATCGGCATGTTGGCGGCCATCCAATCCGGGCTGTCCATCTCCTGATTCCAGAAGTGTTCGATCATCGTCATCGTTTGATGGGATGAAGTCTGAGGCATTGTCGCCATGGCTTGGCCCTCCGGCGTGCTGATCATTGTCCGATGTCAGCGTACCACGGTTTCCACCCTCATTTTCCTGGTTGAACACACTTCCATCTTGTACGACCTCTTGCTGGCGGATAAAGAATGCGGGGTCGGCCGGCGCGTATTCCAGGTCAATATCGAGACGTGTGGCTACGGTATCCAGAGCTAATGTCGTCGTCGCATGGTTAACGGGCGTGGCAGCGGCCAGTTCGCGGACTCGATTACTCAGTTTCTGTAAGGCCGGCGCATTGTCCGCGTAGGTGGTGCGCTGGATGTTCAGCAACTGGAGTGCGGCAGGATAGTTTCGTTCACCGGTAACCTGACTAATGGCGGTTGCCAGCTCCGGATACGTCAGTGCCATTTGTGAAATTTGGCTCCGCGTGTCCGCATCCAGCTCGTTAAATCCATTCTCTATCAGAGACAGGTACTGGCCGGCCTGAATGTCCTGCTTCGTCAATGTCAGCTGATCGTAGTCGGTCTGGTACTGGAGCGTGTCGGAGTCACCGCTCAAGGCTCCGGCGTCATTGATCCTCGCCGCCAGTTCGGCAAGTTCGTCATCGATCTCTTTCAACGCATAGGCAATGAGATCATTGGAGACGACACGGACACGGCGGACAGAAGCTGAAGCGTCCGCCTCTGCATTGTCGGCCGTAACAACTCCCGGCTTCGTTTGTTCACCGTTGAGAACATCGTTGATGTGCTTCATCTCGAGGCGAACCGCGGCCTTGTTAGTGTCAGGATCCCGGAGACTTTGAAGCAGGGAGCGTTTGCGAGACTGCAGGACTTCCACCGGCATATCCTTCAAGTAGCCCAGATACTGGTCGAAGGCGACCTCGAACAGCCGATCGGCAGCTTCAAGCGTGCGTGCCCGTTGCTCCAGTGAGGACGGAATCAGGCGGCCGTATCGGTACAGTCCAAGGGTTTCGGGTGAGTCCTGACGAATCTCATAGCCTGGGGGCAGGCCCTGGTTCAGTTCAACCAGATGATCGGCCAGTAATTCGGGATCTTCACCCTCGTCTTCGAGGGCTTCCTGAGAGGGAATCGCCGGTACCGGCAGTCGTTGTTCCTTCCAATAACGCATCAGCGTCTCATCAGGCTCGTAAACCGCTTCTTCAGTCAAGCTATTGTCGACATTCAGCTTAAAGTGACGCGCCAGCAAGCTTTCTGGTGCGCCGGCTGTCAAACGACCGGTATCCAACGCAATGAGATGAAGCGGAGAGTGGCCGCCATTACGGTTCATCTGCTTCTTGCAGGCCAGCACCGGCCGTTCAACGCCGTCCAGCTCCACGGTCAGCCCGCGCCACGTCTTCATCTGATAACCATCAAGGCGGGAAAAGGCGGAACGAATCCCCATTGCCGCCCGCTCTTGTCTTGACGAATCGCCCTCTTGTACGTTCCCCCGGCCAGTGTCCCCTTGGCCCAGATCCGCATCCACCGTGTTCATCGCAAATACAGCGATAGCCAATTTGTCACTGTTCAGCGGTCCTCGAATATCCAAGGTTTCCTGATCCCGCCGATCGAGGGTGGCGACAATCTCTCTGAGCTCACCTTTTGAAAGCCCTTTGAGGGATGCCTCAAAATCAAATAAGGCCTGCTCACGCAAATCACTGGCTTTCTCTTTCAATTCAATCAGGCGATTTTCCAGGCGTGCATCGGTCACCATCCCTTGTTGATCAAGGGCGGCCTGTACCTGGTTGATGTCTTCCCGAAGACTGATGAGGGCTCGTTCAGCATCATCCAGGTCAACCGGACGTACCGTATCGGACACCTGTTGTTTAGTGTTCTGACTGTCCTTCAAAGCAGCTTGAGCAGCCGTATACTGAAGGTATCGAGGCAGGTTAATGAAGTGGACCGGTACTGCTTGCTGCAAGCGAGCTTCCGGAAAGCCTTTTTTAATGGTTGACCAGATCCCTTTGAAGGTGGACAACCCGGAACCGGTCAGAATCCAATATTTGTCTTTATAAAGGGTACCCTTAACCGGATGTTCTGGCGTTCCGGTCATGGACTTGAGGCTGCCGGCATATTCAGCCAGGCGATTCCGAGTAGTTTGGAGTTCCTCATCCGGTATCAGGGGCGCCAGCATCACCATATGACGGTTCTTGCCATCTTTGGTATGCAGCACACGAAAACCGTGCTGGGACAGGTCAATCCAGGGGCGGGTTACTACGGAATCGTTTGAGGCAGCCATGTAATTCTCTCTGTAAATCGGGCAGGGTACTTCTGACGCAGAAAAGCCCGGGGTTCACCCCCGGGCCTGGTTGCCGGTTATGCCGGTGTTGCGCCCAGCTGACGCTCGATGTCGTCCATATCAAAGTCCAGGTCATCCATACCTTCGCTTTGGTCGAGCAGCATATCCAGCTCTGCGTCGGTTGGCATGGGAGGTTCTTCCGGCTGACCCGAGGCGGCAGCTGGGGCCGGCTTGGCTGCCGGGGCAGCCGCTGGAGAAGCTGCTGAGGCTTCCTGAGCCGGAGCTTTCGCCGCCGCGGCAGCAGCCGGTGCGGCTTGGGTGGTTACCGTTTGTGTCTGGTTGTTGGCGTAGAACGGGTTCGGAGTAATATCACGGCCGGCGTTCGGGGATGCAGTCACACCCGGCACGCGACCCAGAGTCACCAGGTTTGCGTTATTGGAGTTTTCCTTCTGTGGAATCTCATAGGAAATCAATGCCAACGCATACTCTTGGCCACCGGGAATCAGGTCAGGTTCCGCTTTACCTTCAACGGGCTTCGAGAACATTCGGCAGGTCTCTCTCGCCATCTCACGAACGCGACCTTCCACCGGATTACCAGCCTCATCCAGCACGCTACCAAATACTTTCATGCGGTAACCCGGCAGAGCCTCAATAACGCTGCCTTTCATCGCCTCTTCGTTCTTCAACAGCATTTGAATGCCATCAAGTTCTGGAAGGACGGCCATTTGTTCTTCTTTGGTTCGCGGCCGGTACTTGTTTTCCGCTTCTTCGATCACACTCGGGATGGTGATTTCGATAACCTCAGCCGAATCTGGTGCACGCAACAGCAACAAAGCTGCTGTCTTTTCGGGCGCAGCATCGATCGCTTTGCTGGCAACCGCGGTCAGCTGGTCCAGCAATTTACCGTCTCCTGGAATCACCTCAACTGCCTGAGCCGCTTTCGGAATCACGTTTACAGAACCTCGTTGAATCTGCCCGTTATTCCGCACCTTATAGGTAATGGGTTCGCCATTGCTCATATGGGGAACGACCTTGACCCAGGCTTCATCGAATCCAATCTTGTACGTCACGTTCCGATCATCCATACGTGTCATGGATGCATCCTGCGCGATTCGCTGCATGTGACGACACACGTAGTCATCACCTTTCTTAATGAAGCGGTCCAGGCGAATCAGTCCACCCACTTCGGTGTGAACGGTATTGCTCTTGTTGGCAAAGTGGTTCACGCCTCGAAGTTTGCCGCTCGGATCATTAATGAAGACCCGAACCTGCTTGGGATTGCCGGCGTCATCTTTGTTGAGCAGATCCTCGGCAACAATGAAGGATTTACCCGGAACGTCGGAATTCAGCTCATACCCCTTGACTTTCACAACGGTGGTCTGCGGTTTGCGCAGCGCTGCCATATCTTTTTTGACTTGCTCGAACAGGCTCATGGGATTTCCTCTTTCGTGTTAACGTTGACCATGTGTGAACACAATAGACAATGTGATAACTAAGGGGAAGCCTGTGCAAACTGAAGGGAATGCCCCCATGTTCGAGGTATCGAACAACCGTGAACAGCAAGTAAACCGTGGGTTATCGCGTGGTACGCTTATATCAAGGGCTGGCGGACTGAAACGGTATTCAGGAAGACCAAAATATGAGACTCGGGCAACCTGTATAGGTGTTCAGTTTTCCGTACTTTCGAGGCAAGCATGAGCAATATAACACTGGATTCCCAGGACAAGACAAAGCAACCTTCAACCAAAGCGCTGGCATTCGGTGCACGACTAAGTGGCGCCCTTATTCATGCCAGGTTGTCCCCAGCAGGTTTATATCGCCGACTCAACAAGGAATACCCAATAAAGGTTTCGCGAACCTCCGTTTACGATGCCGTTAACGGTAGGGTAGAGCAACCCCGATTTGTTCATGAGGCAGCTGAAATCACCGGAGTGAACCTACAATGGCTCAAAACCGGACGCGGAATGATGGTGGATATGACAGGACGGCTGAGCAAAAAGGAAACGGCTGTCCGGGATGTCAAACGTCTTTTGCGACAACACGTTATTCCGGACAACCGAAGTGATTTGATCAGGCTTTCTGATCAGTTTCTGGTCTTCCTTGAATCTCATTCAGACAACAAGGATCGCATTCAAATGCTTGCTCTATTGTTGAGCGATGCCTAAATGACCTGAAAGCTCTTAACAGCCGGGATAAAGGGCATATTCGCCACGTTCATCCCGAATCTTTACGTAATGCGCGCCATGTGGAGGATTCCGATAGCCCGTTGTACGATTGCAGCTTGCTAGTGATTCTGAGGTCTTTCGTCCATCCACATAGATCTGAAGAATCATTGCAATCTTATGAATCCAACGATCGTCGTCTGTTCCGCTCTCATCAATCCAGAAATAGAGTTCTTTCTTTACAGATTTCGAGGTTACATTCCCCCCAGTGGACGATACCGCCAACTTTTGCTCCAACGAAGCAATCTTTCCCTGATTAAGCTGGGTGGCTTGCATTGCCTGCTGAGCGCTAATGTTGACAGCATTAGCTGCCGAGGCGCCAACATCCATCGTTGAGTTGGTCACCGATACCGTACCATTTACGGACGGCTTAACGCTCTTTGGAGCAGTCTGACCCACAGAATTGAACAACGCCTGCTCTATTCGGGCTTTCGTGTCAGCTTCTGTGGTAAAGCGGCTATCCGCGAATGCGGAGGGGAGGATGGCCACGCTGACGAGCAGGGTGGCCAGGGCGATCGTTCTTTTGGGCATCTTGGGTCTCCGGGTAGTTAAGATGCCTTGATTATCGCATTGTATAACTTCTGGAATGTTTCAGTCTGGTGAATTTTACTTTGCATGTACCTCAAACACGAAATTGAGGGTGGCGGCTGCTCTTCACCATTTCTATTTGCATACAGCTCCGAGACCTGTTGTCGTATGCTTAAATCCTTTTTTCTGATACAGCCATTTTGAATCGTCCTTATAGTAGGTACGCAAATTGGTCTTTGTGTAATAGGTACGCTGGAGATCCGAGGTAATCTCTTTCGAACCTTGATATGTAACCTTATAGACACCCATCAAATCCCCGGTGCATACGTAACTTTTCTTGGGATAAAGGTTCACATAACCACATGGGCCGCCGTTCTTACCGCCACAACTATACGTTTGGACCCAGTCCACAATTACGAATTGTTTGTTCGTATACATGTTTTCCGAACGAATCTTGCGATTCTCGGTTTTGACCGTGATCTCCCCGGCGCCCGCGTTTGCGAGCTTTCTCTCTAAGTCAGCAATTTTAGCATCAGCTTGAGCCTTCACTTGCTGGGCGGTGATGCTAACCACGTCTGTCGCTCCGCCTGCAGCATCCGTCACTGAATTCACGGTATTCATAGCCTGGTTCCCCGTTGGCCTTACGCTTTCTGGGGTGTCAGCTCCAACCTGGTTAAACAGGACATCCTTGGTTCGCACAGCCTGCTGTTCTACCTCTGTGGTGAACTGGTCTCCCGCATTTACGGTGCCCAAACCAGTCATCAAGGCAACCACAAAGGTGCCCGTTGTAAGGGCTACCTTGTTGAAAGGATTACCAAATTTCATATTACAGCTCCTTGAAATAACGCGTTATCGCATCGTATATGCTTAACCATAGTCATAAAACTGTCAACTTGTTTTGGTAAGGCAGAGGGGTTGCGGGCTAGAGCCCATATCTCTTTTATGGGGGAACGTACACTGTGGGTGTTAGGAACGCGCGGCCCTGCTCTGTAGCGAGAGGGGAAATCGTGTACTGGTGTAGGTCATTCCACGGTAATGCTCAGCCGAGTTCGGCGACAGCCTCATGCGGGCCTTTGGCCCTTGCCGCGGCCTGCGGCCTTTCTTCACGGCCAGGCAAAGCCTGACCGTTCAGTGCTCCAGCTCTGCCATGGGCAGAACCGGAGCTGGCGGATTGTCAGGAAGTGCAGAAAGTGAAACTACAGCCGAAAAAAAAAGAGAGCAGGGCTCTCTTTTAAATCAGGCTGTTGGCTTGCTCAGTCAGTTGGTCGGGCCGATAGGCTTGTCATCCTCAGTCGCCTGCAGCTGACCATCAATCACCGCAAGGTGATCCCGTGCCTGGCTCAGCAGCTCTCGCGGGCCGCCCGATGCGCTCTGATAGTTGCGCAGAACCTCCGCCAGCGAGAGCCGGCGATCGGCGGCGCCATTATTCAGTGCCGAATCAATCGCGCTTTGTGAGAGCCCATACTGCTCGACCAGGTTAGCGGTCCCATCATTGGTAATGGATACCGCACCGGACTTTGGGCCATGAATGCTGAGCACATAACCTTCTGCAGCCAGCTTCTCAAAATATCCCTCTCGGGAGGAATCAATGGGGGTCATAGATGGCTCTCTTTCTAATAGTCTCGACCTGAATCACGCCCGCATTTCCATCGCGGCGGCCATCATATCCTTCTCTGTCTCAAAGAAAGTGAGCGGGACATCAAACCGCTCAGGATAGCCGCTGGCAAGCTTGTCACCCTCAAGGTAGCAAACCTTGACGTTATTACAGGTGGCCAGATAGTCACGGAGCATTTGCTCTTCCTCTGGGGTCGCAAGCTTCAGCGTCAGTGCGAACTCTTCACCCGATTCAGACGCCAGAACGATCTCAACGGTTCCCTTCTTCAGCTGACTTCCCACAAAGCACGCTTCCGCCAGCTGTTCGTCAGGCTCAGTTAGAGGCTGAACGTTAAAAATAATGTCCTCAATGCGATTACTGTCTCGGTTCGCAGCGAGTTTGGTTCCTATTACACAATCCACAATCAACATGCGGTTTTATACTCCAGAACAGCGCAGTCTTCATGCTGCTATTTTTTGGGTAAAGCGTGCCGAACGCTCCAGTCAACTTCCTTTGCTCTATACGCCCATCAGGATGATTCGTGTATGCCGTATTTTTAATGGCGCCAATATACTCCATTAGCCGCCAATTTTTTGTTGATCTTGCGACACAAGCCGCAATATTTTGCAATCGTTTGCAAATTACAACTTGTAAAACCTGGCGATTTTAAATTAAGGAGTGAACGCCTGTTCACTGCATTCATCCGCGAAGGCTTTGATGAGGTCTTCGTTGACATCATCATCCCGATCCAACTCATCAGCCTGCACAGCTTCCAACTCCTTCTTTATGCTGCCTCCTGGAAAGCGTTTGGCCAGGCGCATCAAGGCTTCCCCTTTGGGGAAACGCTCGTACATGATTGCCCGAATCGAACGGTCTACCGCTTCGGTTGCAATCAGCCAGAGGTAAATAGGGCCTTCCGTCAGAAGAACGTGATGCACCTGGTTACCTTCCCGCGTCCGGAACACAAACAAGGCTTCGGCGCCTTTCTGTGTTGGCGGCCGGATCTTGTTCAGAACACCCATCTGGGTATCCGTCAGAGAAAACCGGGTCTTCACCATTTTGATCTCGGCTTCGTCCATGTTGCCAGCACCGAGCATCACGATGGTCGTCGCCAGTTTGATGCTTTGTTCAGTGTGGTGTTCAAACAGCTGGCTGGCCACCTGGATGTCAATGAAGTTCTTCCGGCCTTCAGCGATCAGCGAGTCTACCTGCTGCTGTGCAGCCCGAATATTTGCGAATCGCTGTCGCTCATCCATCGAGAACCGCTTACGAGCTGTCTCCAGGTTCTTGACCCGTCGAGCGTGATACTTGTAGAAGCGCTTCGGGATGTACTTCAGATAATCGCGATGGAAGAAGAAATCTTTGGTAAGCATATCGTAGCCGATGAAAAAGGCGATTGATGCTTGCCAAAAAGCGCGATCGGTTTGTTCCCGGGGCACAAGATCTTCCATGTCCAGGGCAATCACCCGGGCTTCGCCAAGCTCAAAGCGAGTTTCACCCTGCATAATGGGATAAAGCTCCATAGCCTCCCGAATGGATCGGATAAATAGGTCGATCAACGACACCCCGTTAACCATATCCGGGTAGTCACTACGGATCTCATCTGTCGCTGCTACACCGATCAAATCGCCAAGCACAGGCATCGCCTTACGGTGAGCGATAAGTGCCGCGCGCACTTCGCCGGCATCAAATAATGCGTCTCGGATTTCATGCCAGCTTGTCAGCTCGTCAAATTCGATACCGTGTTGATCGATTTTCTGGTCGACGAGACTGTTTCCCCCCACGTAGTAAAGGCGGGCACGGTCACCACCGTTCGCTCTGGATGCATAATCCTTGTAAAGCTTTTTGACCAACACGGAGACGAGCCCGGGCAGGCGCGCCGCGGTGCTGGCGTCTGCTTCCATGGAATAGCAAATGGTGGAAATGAAATTCACCAGAAAGTTTGCGTGGTTCGGTAAGGGGAACTCACACCCAAGCTGCGTATCGAATACGTTGACTTGGTAATCCTTCGCATTCTGGATACGGATGTACTGCGCAATATACTCTTCACCCGGGCGCAACGAAGCCTGAACGAGATCGACGATTGAGCGCGACGACGGGCCAATGTCCATGCAGCGCAGGTAGGGAATTTCGGGCTCCGGACTGGGATTCAGCAGATACATCAAGTTAAGCGTGTTCAGCGTGGTGGATTTAGAAAAGCCCATAGGGCCGACCACCAAGGTTACCCAGGCATTCTGTTTTGAGCTGGTCTGCTGATAGTGAATATACCGGCCGTCATCAGAGCGCAGAAGTACATTTCCATCGGACTGTGTCCACGAAGTGGTTGGACGGAAGAGGGGGGACATGCCGACAGCATGCGCCATCGGCGGAGCCATCACGCCACCCAGCGGCCGATCAAACATGGCTGCTTGCGTGGCCATTACACCCTCAAGAGGCGCGTTAAAGGTGTCGGTCGTTTGGCACCCGCCCCATGCCTGGAGAGAACGATTAAGCTTTGAGGCCCGGTCATTGATCTCATTAAGATCATAGATGACTTCGTTCTTCTTCTGATTGTAGGCACTTCGCAGCGGGGCCCAGGTGCATGCCGTAACGTACATCGCTGGCACACACCCTTCCGCCTTATCCTCGTAGTCTTTCAGTCCGTTATACGCATTCTTGATCTGGTTGTTGGCGTTACTGGTCCAGAAGAATACTTTGGCCAACATACTGTTGAGAAATCCAAAGGCAGTACCGCCAGCCTTCAAGCCAAAACTTATCCTGAAGGGTAATCGAAGGTCCGATGCCTGCTGAATCAAACGATCAAACGTTTCCGGATCCTTTGGACCAATTGAAAGGGCTACCGGGTAGTAAACCCGATTACCCAGGATGGCATACCGCAGGCCCACGGTTTGAGGGGTCCGACTGAAGATCTGATCTCCGAGAGCCGGCGGCATTACTGAATCAAACAGGTGAGGCTTTTGTTCCTTAGGACTTACGGGTACCCGAATGTCCTGGAATACGTCTGCTGCAATTCTGGGCTCCCACTGAGGATGGGTTTCCGGTTCAACTGCCCGCTTAACTTCTCTCAGGTATGCTTTGACCGAAATCAGCTCCATCAACAGTCCCACATCCTTCAGGGAGGTGAGCCGTTTCATGGAGCTAATGAAGGTATGCACCATGGTTCGGTGCTTCGTCCGCAACATGGGATAGGCAAAATCATTCAGCATCGCTTCTGCGGTTTCAGGCCAGGTTCGCATGGCTTCTGATCGGGCCTTAACCTCACTCTTGCGGTCGCTTTTGTGAATGCCGGCCGGGGTAGTAATCAGCGCCAGGTAGCAATTCTCAACCTGACAGTATTCCGCCATTTTCTGTGCTTTTTCTTCAAACACAGCGTCCATGAGGCTGCCAAGGCGTAACCGGTGGGCGGTTTTTCGGGTTGGGCCCAGCGCTCTCTTGGCGTAGTCGTAGGCAGCATCGGGGTCAAACTCGAAAGAGATATTGATCGAGTGTTCCCCCCCGGTCAGCATGCCTTTGCCCATAACTTCAGAAATCTCTGTGATCGCAGATTGCAATTCTTCGGCATACATAGTCGATGTAATGCCCCGCACGCGGATCACAGAAATCAACGAACCATCCTTTGTGACGAACGTATGATCGTCATCCGTCGTAAACAGGTCCAGCATTTCTTTGGGGTTAGTTTTGAATACTGCGCCATGGGCATAGGCGAGAATCGCGTCCAGATTATCAACGATTCTGTCAACAAATCGCGTAGTGCTCACAGGGATTCCTTTTCTTCAAAATGTCAGGCGCCGGACGATTGTGTATCGTCGTCAGCGCTTAATAGGGGGGCGATCTTTCCTATGATTTGTCTGAGCTCGGCTAATGTGTAGTAGAGCTCCGCATCAAACAGATCTGCTCGGTTATTCGAGTCAGTCGGTTCAGGCTTAACGAGCGGCTTGATACTCTTGATTGTGCCGTCTTCGTGAAGCTTGAAGTTCACTGTATCGTTGTTGCACAGGGCCAGCTCGACAACGGAGCGATGCGCCAGGAGTGCGAGTATGTCCTGATCGGTGAGGTCTTCAAACTTAACCGTAACGGAAGCCTTCTCTTCAGCTTCGTCTACCAACTTCGCATCAGTGCCAAGGGCCCAATTGTCAGGGAGCGTGCCTTCATCAAGCACCCAGGATTTCATAAAGGGGGCAAGTGAGCCGTCGGCCGATAGTGGCGTTACCGGGAAGGAGCCCAGAACCTTACGCAGTAGGGATAGCGGCGCCTCGGCTTTCTTATTGGATGCTTGGTCAACCCATACCTGGTGTCGATCAAAATCGATGATCACCTGCAGGAATGACTCCTTCTGGTAGGCTTTGACGATCAATTCCGCTTTTACCTGTTCTTTGAGCTCCTTCTTTTCCTTCTTTCTTACCGGCTCTCCACGATCTTTCTCAATCTTCCGGACTCGCTTACCAAGCTCCTTGTTGATCACCGAATTGGGACATATCCGCTGAGAAAGGCACAGCCGAAGATAGAATACCCGCTCGTTTTCAACCGGTAACACTCGCAGACGAGATCCGGTGAAAACGTAGTCAAACCCGAGATACTCCATCTCAAGATTCTGGCACTCCCGGGCCGGCTTCTTGGCCACCGCTTCTTCAAGATCGCTAAGCGAGAGCGAAAACTCGGGTTTAAGCTTGTAGACGCGGACATTTTTGAAAAGCATTCATGCATCCTCTAATGATCACATCGGTTATACGATATGAAACAAAGATGCCCAAATTATGCCATACCCAGTCTGCCAAAAAGGGACGTTGACACACTCGCGTCGTCCGCTGGTTCATCGTACGCACTCAATACTTCTGCGGCCTGCGGTGAAATATCCAGGCCTATTTCATCACTGTAGCGAGAGAGTTCCAGCGCTGCGGGCTCGGAGCCAGGAAAGCTGTAGTAGTTTGCGTGATAAAAAGAGACGTTCTCCATTGCCCTGGTCATCGCCACGTAGCACAGGCTCCGCTCTTCTTCCGGGCGCCCACCATCTTCCGAGTCATCCTCGGCCTGTGTGGATGACCCTGGTACGCCGGAGCGCAGTTTTTCAGGCTCAAACGGCATGAGTCCGTCCGAAAACCCTGCAATCAGGACATGCGGCCACTCAAGACCTTTGCTTCGATGAATGGTTGAGAGTGTCAGGTGGTCCTGATCATCCTTTGATGCGACGTAATCAGAGAGTGGGGCTTCCATCATGTAGAGAAAGAAATTCTCCGGCTTGGCTTGAGCGATCTCATGCAGTAACTGCTCCAGATTCTGCTCCCTTCGCTCCCGAAGCACGTCATCTTTCTCCCGATCCAGAATCTTCATCGGACCATCCTTCATCCACTGGATCAGATGCTCAGCAATATCCGCCTGGGTGAATCCCTCAAGCCCGTATTTTGCGAGGCTGTTCAAGATCACGCCTTCGACAAACTCTCTCAGGCGGATGCCGGCTTTACCATATTGTTGCGGGGATTCATGAAGCATGAATTCCAGGAGATTCATCCCATCGTCTTTCAGTTTTTCAATAGCATCGCTCAGCCCCTTCTTGCCAACTCCATCGATGTAGGGTTCAAGATTTTTCAATGCTTGCCAGTCATCATGCTTCCAGGCAATTCTGGCGCACGCTTGGACTGCCTGAATCTCGGCCCGCTCGTAGAAGCTCATGCCACCAACAACAGAGTAGGGGATACCAGCACGCTTGAGCGCGGGCTCCAGGATTTGCGTCATTCGGTTTGTGCGATAGAGAACTGCCATGTCCTTCAGTGGCACACCCGCGTCATGCTTTCGCTTGACCTGTTCCACAATGTCATTGGCCATTTCTCGATCAGTGTAGAACGCACGCAATTCCGGGCGGTCTCCGGTTGCGATTTTTGAATAGGGATTCTTCGGGAGTCGCGCCTGATTATGCGCGATCAGGCGCTTCGCCCCCTCAACAATCCCGGAATAGGATCGGAAGTTCTCTTCGAGGCGGGTTGTCCTCGCACCGAAGTCCTTTATGAATCGCCGCAAATTGGCAACCCGGGCACCCCGCCAACGATAGATAGATTGGTCATCATCACCGACCATCACAACGTTTTTATGGTGCTTACCGATTTGCCGAATAATCATGTACTGCACAAGGTTGGTATCCTGCGACTCATCGACCATGATGTATCGGAATTGCTGGGCCAAGGATTCGGCAACGGCCGGATACTTCACCAATGCTTGCAGTGTATGCAATAGCAGATCGTCGTAATCGAGGTAGGCGCCTTTGTGCTTCTCCTGTTCGTACGCCTGAAGCACCTCCGCGACGATGTGATCCCACGGTTGAAGCTTAATTTGATGATCACCGGTCTTCTTTTGGTGAACCTCCGCCAGCGCCTTCATGGTGTCATGCCGATTACCGGGGCGCTTCCCATCCTGTTTCAATAGTGACCAGTCGCTGAACTTCTGTAACAGGTATTTCCGGAACTTCCGCGCGTCAATGTTCTGCTCATCCAGTAACGGTTTCGCCAGTTCATTGAGCATGCGGCGCTGATCATTCTCTCCCAGGATTGCCCAATGCTGGTCCTCACTGAGTCCGAATAGCTCCTTATTGTTCCGCAGAAACCGATAACCAAAGCTGTGGAAGGTATCGACAACTACGCCTTCGCCTTCCCACCCCGAGCGTGCAGAAATACGGTTACCAAGTTCCGTAGCTGCCTTCCGGGAGAATGTAACGAGAAGAATCGTTGTAGGAGGGATGTTCTGTTGTATCAGGTGGTCGGTTCTCTCAACCATTGTGGCTGTCTTACCACTTCCGGCGCCAGCCAGAACGATAAGCGGCCCGTCGATATGAGTGGCAACCTTGTATTGATCTGGGGTAAGGACTACGGGTTTCTTCTCGCTCATAACGCTCGTTCAATGGCCATAATGACGTTCAAATAATGATAGTCTATGTGGTAATTAAAGTAAGCAGAGGAAAGTTCGATTGTCCGAACATTCAGGTGACCGGAAACGCGCTATTGAGTCCATTAAAGAGCGAGCAAACTTCCTGCACATCGCTCGCGATGTATTCGGGCTAACCTTGCGGAAGGCTGGCACCGAATATGTTTGCCTATGCCCTTTCCACGATGAAAAAAGTCCGTCGTTCTATATCAACCCCGTCAAGGGGGTCTACCTGTGCCGGGCCGGATGCACGCCAGGGGGCGACATCATTCGCTTCGTCGCCAGGATGCAAGGAACATCGGACGGTGACGCGATCAAATGGCTGGCAAGACACGTAGGCGTCGACTTGCCCTCAGCGCCCAGGACTGCTGCTCAAAGAGCGCAGGGCCCCAAGAGCCGCCAGCAGAAAACGCTGAATGCGGACCACGAGAAATCCCTGCTCGTCCATGCGGCCAGCTTTTTCATCGAGCAGGGGAGATGCAGCAAGGAATTTGCTCAGTTTGTCGCGTCACGCCATATCACAACTACTTCTCAGTCGGCATTTCTTCTCGGATACGCTCCAAACGATTCAGCCGCGTTTCTCAAGTATCTCGCCGAAGCGGTCCAATGCCGCCCTGAGAGTCCGGAGCTTTTGAACAGCCTGGAGCGGGTAGGGCTCTGGAAGAAAAGCGTCGGAGCGCCTTTCTTTCGGAACCGAATCATGTTTCCTGTCGCCGACCGGGCCGGCAACATCGTTGGCTTTGCTGGTAGGAAAGTGAATGATGAAGATCCCGGGCCAAAGTACCTGAATTCACCTGAAACTCCCTATTTCAACAAATCCCAACTGCTTTACGGAATGCAGGCGTTCTGTGGCCTTGATAAAAAACATGCTGCGGAGTGGGCGCTGCGTGCCAGATCCGGTACCGCGATCGTGGTTGAAGGCTACACCGATGTCATTGCCCTCTCGACCCTCGGCATTTGGGCCGTGGCCGCCATGGGCACTTCATTCACAGAGTCGCATTTACAGCAGCTCCGCCAGCGAACCAGCGATGGCAGCATCGTGTTTTGCTTTGATGGCGACCGCGCTGGCGAAGCTGCAGCGCTGCGGACAGCCCGCATGCTGCTGTCCCACTACAAAGATGGTGACCAGTTCCTCATTCAAAGATTACCCGCGGATCGGGATCCCGACGAAATGATCCGGGCGGGAGTCACAGCAGAGGGTTGGCATGATCTACCTTCTGAGCCTTTAATGAGTTACTGGATAAATGGACTCCTGCAAACGGTTGATCTGGACTCCATTGAAGGTCGCGTGCGAGCCATCCAATCCATGCATGAAACCCTGGAATTGCTGGGGAGTGCAGCTACCATCACTCGGGAATTGTTTGAAGTGGAGTTCCGGCGAATTGTCGAGCAGGCAGGAGAGCCGAAGCTCAATCCTGGTGATGTTCACCCATGGGTTTGGTTAGCCATTAAGGCTTGCTGTAATGCGCCTGGTGAACTCTTGGGGCGGGCGGATATCAGCGACAGCCTTTCGCACGTCGCACATTGTCATCCAGCATTTAGCCCTTACCCTGGGATCCATGAATTCGTGTCGGTCGCACACGTTATTTCTCAACTCCCCGAGGCATCCGACTGGTACAGTGTATGTGGGGTGTTACTGGCTCAGGGCGTCCCTCCTGAAGCTCTGATCGTCTGGGGGAGGATTGCAGGGGCGCCGAGTCGAAGCGTGCCACACGTTGCGGATATTTTGGATCAATTACCGGCCATCGCAGAATTCTGTGCTGTTCATGGCCGGTTGATCGTTATGACAGGTGGCGTGGATTAATCAGCTGAGCCGCGGGCCGCTCTCTGGCTCTAGGCCTTTCAGGTAGTCTTCGTCACTGATAGTCAGGCAATCCAGCTCTTCGCCACTGTGTTGGTGTTCCACGGACAGCGAAATATCGTTACCCATCCGCTTCAGGTTCATGGCAATCGCACCCACCATCAAGGTCGCGCCCTGTTCGTCCGCCATTGGCGTCAGATCGAATACCCGGTCATCGAGCTGCACGAGCGCTGGAACCACCTCTCCTGAGGGGGCCGGCATCACTCGATCGATCATCTCACCGTTCTGAACCGCGTTTTTGAACAGCTCAACAATGGCCTCCATGTATGTCGGTGCTTCGATCTTCTGGGATTTGACGCCCATCGAACCATCTTCATTGATACCGACATACCGAACGCTGTGCTCCTTGAGCGGCATGGATTCTTTGCGCTTCTGGCTCAGGTATTCGGTGTAATGTTCCGGAGCGGCTGGTGCCATCACATTGTTCTCGTCCTGAACCTGAGTCACTGCGCTCATTTCGCTCCGACTGGCAACCGAAACCGCCGCCTGATCATCTGCGAGCAATGAATCCAAATAGGCGGCCTTGTCCTCCAACGAGGTCAGTTTGTCGAACTGAGCTTGCTGCTCGGGAGAAAGGTCAATGTCCAGAGACTCTTCAACTACAGTTTGACGAACAACACTAACAGTCATGGCGGATATCCTCACATAATAGTTGTTGCATAGTATATGCAATGCGACAACCTGTGCTATCAACCCCGACCGGCTTGTTCGATTACTCGCACTTTACTCCAGATCGATACCCGACGCGCCCAAGCAACGCTTCCATTCGGAAGCTGAAGCGTCGCCATAAATCAACCATGATCGACATTCCTGTTCCACGTCTCCGTTTTCTCCGAGCCAGCTGCCCTGCCCATAAGCGAAGGCTTGATCGTCGGCGAACATGGCGCTCCATGTGAGGTGCTCTGCAGTAACGATCGTGACGCCCTGCTGCTCCAGTAGCTCGCAGGCTTTCCCAAACATAGCTCCCTGGTCGCCATGGGTATTTGATCGCTTGCTGACGACAATTTGAACCCTTCGGCCGGCGCGGGCAGCTTTCACTAAGTCATCTGCATACCGTCGAAGACCATCCATGCTGATCAATGGCGAAACCAGTGTTAACTGTCGCACATCCCCGCGACTCAGAATCGCTTGTAGAGCTTGTTGATGTTCATCGTGTCCCTTCAGGCTCTTGATAATATCCTCGCCCCATGCATGCCTGGCATCGTCAACTACATCTGTGGGATCCCAGTTCCAGTCTACGGGGCGCCCCGTGAAGGTGAGGTGATCGTAAAGCAAGCGAGAGGGTTTTTGCCCATTTTTAAGAACGTCGAGATCACCAATTACCAGGAACGAGTCTTTTGCTCTCGATACTGCAACATTCAGCATCATCGGGCTTGCGTCAAAAAACAGTGATGCGGACTGATGACTTGAATAGGTGGGGGAGAAAATTACAATCGGTCTTTCAGCACCCTGCAACGCGTGAATCGTGCCTACTGTTATATCATCCGCACCCGAACCGAGTCGGAGCTGCAGCCGGTCTCGAATCGTCCGTGCTTGCTCTTTGAAGGGGGTGATAATCGCAACAATATCCCCAAGTGCCCGGCTCTCGTAGTGGTCCTGCAGCATTTCACTATGTTCATTGATCCAGCCGGCAATAATGGACGCTTCAATGGCGTTACTCCGTGAACCACGAACACGCTCCGCTACGCCAGGAACGTGCAGATAACCCATTGCCGGGAGTGGGGTTGTCTTCGCGTCTTGCCTCAGGGGTCTCAATACACCCTCATAACAGAGCTCGTTACAATACTGGATAATATCGGGTAGGCATCTTCTGTGAGAGGTAAGTGTCAGCCCGGGCTGGCCAGCCCCCGGCGTCCCGAAGCGGGTGGCGGCTTGTGCCATTTTCATAGTGCTGCCTGACGAGGCAAGTCGCCCAGTAAACTCCAAGGCATCCAGTTGGTGTTCCAATTCATCGGCGGTAACGATCTCTGCGGACACCAGGTTGCCCATATCGACATGAGGCTCGATGTTCCATATTGGTTCTATCTGCCAGCAGTCGCCTACCGCAATAAGGCGTTTGGCCAATGCGAGCGTCGCACCGGCAACCTCGGGCGCACATTGGCCGGCCTCATCGTTTATAAGCCAATCGACGATCTCGAACAGAGGAACTTCCCTCTGTGTGCGGTGCTCCCAGTAGTTGAGGTGCTTGGGAAGGGTGTGAAAGGTGGCCACGATGCAGGGTGCAAGCTTACTGCGACGCCGCAGCATGCGTTCGACTTTGATTTTGGTGCGTTTATCGGAGTCGCCGGCCCTAACCGTCTCCCCGACCTCGATAATCCACTGAGCCTCATACCAGTGGGTCGCCCATGCGAACAGGCGAGGGCGAACATACCTGTCCATCAGGTTATCCAGCTTACTTAATATCCGGTCCCATCGTGGCCCGGTACCAATCGCTCTGATCGCTCGGCCAAACTCACCCTGGGATACCTGCAAACCCCGCTGAGCTGATGCGGGATTAATGTGCTTGGGGAGCCCTACACGCTCAAGAGCAGCGTGATACTGCCGAAGATACAAGACGTTTATGACTGGAAGATGGCTTAACTTTCTCAGAAGTGGATGGACGCTATGCCGGGCTTCACTTCGTTTTCGATTTTGCTTCTTGAATACGTCTGCTGCCGCCTGCGCCTGTTTGAATAGGCTCGCCATCTCCTGCAGCATCGAGGACAACTCACCCACAACCCTGCCAAGTTCGGATTCCGGTATGATCCCTGCACACTCTTTTTGAAAGATAACCAGCTTTTGGTGGAGTGCCTTGAGTTGACCTATTCTTCGGACACTCTCAAATCCAGCCTGAAGCTCCTCCACTAAGCCGAGAATTCTCGCTTCCTGATTAAGCTTGTCATGAACTGCCTCAGCGGCCGCGATGACATCCTCCGGGGTTTTGCCCAACACTGCACCCGCACGCTCAACATATCGCATCTTCGCATGGTCAATGCTTACGCGGCTTTCGAAAAGATCGAAGCGCTCTCGAGTAGGGAGTCCGCGTTCCTCTGAGCGCTCTCGCTTTGAGAACGAGGGCAGATAAAGTCCAAAGCTATCCCAGCCGTCAATCCATCGTTGATACAGTGGACTATCACTCTGTCCCCATTCCAGAGAGCCAAGCACATTGGTCACTGCCTGGTTATTGGTACTTGCGACAACGATGATCGGAGGATCCTTGCGAGCCCTGGCCGCGTTGACTATCAAGCTCGCTACTACCGCTTGAATCATGGTGGTTTTGCCGGTACCGGGAGGGCCATTCACAGCGAGGGCCTGGCCAGTGTCAATACTCAGGGCGGCGCCTACGGATTGACGCTGATCTTCGCCCATCTCCATGGAGGTATGCATGCTCCCGGATCTCAAACTCATTGTGCGAGCCTGAGGCGTAGGCGTTTCAACCTCCTGACGGTTATCTTTGAGAATCCCTGGCAACAACGTCAATTTAGGTTTTTGCCGAAGAATCGCGTCGTAAACCTCCATAAGAGGCCGATTAGAAGCTTCGGTTTGGCGAGCTTTATGAATCATTGCATGATGAGTCAGCGTATACCTGGCTTCATCCACTCCGGACGGCGCACTGAGCTCCACCTCACAGACGCAATCCAGCAAACGATTGCAGTAGTCCAAAACGTCGCTAATAGGCAGGCGATCTTCATCCGGGTTGTCATAGTAATCAGGGAAGGGGTTCTCATCGTAAAAAGCATCCATGGTGTCGACAGAACCAATCACTATAGATCGAGCGCCCTTAGCTGGTTCAAGCAGCTCCCTTGCAATCCCGGGGCGGCCATGAGCCTTGATCTGACCATCCGCGTTTACCAGAACCGTAAAAGACACCGGGGCAATCATTTCAGGAATAAAGAAGTTTCGCTTGTAGCCATGCTGATGGCTGGCTTGCAACAAGTACACGAAAGGGTAAACCACCATTCTGAGCCAAGGAATCGGGGTGTCTTCACTTCTGGCCCACCTCCGAACTTCATCAAGGGACAGCGCGTTTTTTGGTGTTTCACCCGCAAGCCAGGCTTCTTCGCTAACTAAGGATTGACGCTTGAGGGCTTCCAGCTCAATGGTCCGCCCTTCTAGCGCGCGCATGTGGGCTGCGGAGAAGGTTCCCTTGCCAAGCTGACTATCCGCCAACGCAAATTTCCAGTACGAAGCATACTTGCCAAGGTTCCCGACCATTGTGATCATCGCTCAATCTACTGTGGAATATACGTTATCATACGATAATCTTTTGCTGCGTTTGGCGGCTGTCTTCACTTAGTAGAGGTCTGTGATGAAACCACTCGTTCTTTCTCTTGGTCTGGCGACCAGTCTCGTAGTCGGCGGCTGCGCTACTGGCAACGGATATCCTTTCGAGGTCAATCACCCGGAGGGCACAGTTCCTACGTCCACACTTCACACTAGCGCCAACGTCACCGTTGACGTGCCAAATGCTGCTCACCAGAGACTGAGTGTGGAAGTCGCCTCTCTCAATGGGCAGGGCGTTGATTCTGGCTTTCCGATCGTCCTTCCTGCGGGTATTCACATGATCAGCCTGCGATGCAAACTTTACTCATCAGATCGTGACGCCGATCGACATCGTCTTTTTTACGGTCAGCAGCAATGGGCATTCAAACCACACAAGACGTACCACATTCGACCAACGCTCGAAGTAGATGCGTACGACAACCCCGTCTGCTCCGTCACGTTCCGTGAGAGCATCTAACCTTTTTCTGCTTTTAGCGGGGAGAACCTGTGGGGCTTTGTGGCGGAACAGATGCTGACGATACCCGCCAGCAATTCACTGGGCGTCGTGCGGGCCTTTGGCCCTTGCGGCGGCCTCCGGCCTTTCTTCACGGCCAGGCGGAGCCTGACCGTTCAGTAACGGCTCAGCCACAGGCTTCGCCTAAAACTGAAGTGGGTGTCAAGTGCAGATTCTGAGCGAGCTTTTCTGGAAGAGGCCCGTCCTGGTTTCTCTCGTATGTGCTGCGTGCGCCTCAATACTGAGCGTGGTGTTCACCTGGTACGTTATTTCAGCAGGGCAGACTTCGGTGTCGGTGAAGTCCGCCAGCACGCCTCACGCCCCGCTGCAGTTACTACCTCAGCAAGTCGCCCCGGATCTTGAAATGGAGTTGCAAAGCCTCGGCATTGAGCAGTTCACGGTCCATGTGGATCCGACCATGCCTGGGGAATACATGATGATCATCAATCGAAAATCGAAAGAAGTGCGATATCGTGGGCGCTGGCCAGATGCCGTGTCCATGCAGGTTGCGGTGGATGATTCGGGAGTTATGATGGCAACCTTTCCCGAGGCTTCAGCAGCCTCGCACGCTACCGCTGTTCATTCCAGTGCGTTACCCAGGGTCGTGAATACATTCGTGCGTCAGGCGATCGCGGTTGGCCGGCAACTGGAACTGTCTGATACCCAGGTAATCAGGAGCTCTCAGCGGTGACTGCACGCAATCCCCATATCGCGAACAGCCTGTCCCAGCGAGAAATAATTGGGAAGGCGGCACTGCGTGCATTTTTCTGTATTGCCCGTGCGTGGGGGATTGAAGAGTCCGATCAGTGCAGGTTGCTAGGGGGAATCAGTCGTGAGGACTTGCTGGTGTATCGGGGTGGATCTTCGCAAGGACTGTCCAGCCATGTGCTCAAACGCATTAAGCTGTTTGTCCTGATCCACAAAGCCCTGCGCTCGCAGTATCCCGATGAGGGCGATTTGCTGTCTTTCCTGTTCACTCCGAACGCCTCCTTTCCCTATCTGGGCGTCCCACCGGTTCGGCTCTACGTCCAGGGCAGTATCTGCGACTTGAAGGAAGTGTCGCGTTCGGAGTTCAATGCTTCTTCTGCCCCGTTAACAATCGATCAACCTCAACCATAATCAAGCTCAGAAGCCCACCAATCACCAATAGCGGCCCCAATAACCAAATATCAAACGCTAATTTCGGATCTTGTCGAATCGGTATGTCTCCCATAATCAAGTACACTGCCGAAAATGAAAGCACAACGAATAGCAAAGCATTCAGTACACGCAGAGTATTCCGCTTCATGGTTGTCTCCGAATTAATACTACCCACCTACGTTATCCCTCTCGACCGCCCGGGGCGAAAGTGACCAGATAACGATACCGATCACTGCTACCCAAAATAGCGAAGCAAAACGCCCATCAAACGCCCAAACAAGCGGGCTATCAGATCCTTGGGTTGCAAAATCATAGGCCCCAATCAGGCCGGTCAAAACCAGTGCCGTGATTGTCATGAATTTGAATCCGGTAGTTGAGGATAAGGATCTAAGATTTCCGTTACCAGAGCCGCTGAGACGATCATGCAACCATCGAAGGAAGAGCCCAGCCATCGAAATCCCGATGCCCACTACAATAGGGGCTGCAATAAAGACCGCCCAAGCTGGGTAGCCCTGATTCTCCATGGCTAAATACCCTTTAATGAGTAGTTTGACCATGGTGAACACGAAGTAAATCATTGCCAGCGCTAGTGGTAAAGAAAGCGCAAAAACCAACATCGATGATTTGGTGTAGTTGTTTCGTGCCATTATTATCTTTCTGCTGCTCATTATGCTAAATAAGGACATTGGATAAGGTTACATTTTGGGCATCGCACATATCTGTTTTTCGGCCCACAATAACGGGTTGGCGCGTCGCACTTGGCACACCATGGTGTCTGCTCCCCAGCAACTAAAATCACCCCCTTGCACTTCAGTTTATTGAGGTTGTTTGCTTTTCTTTCCTCAACCGGAAAATCTTCACTGCCAGGGTCAACGGGGAGTTCGCTCTGGAGCCATTGTTTCATGAAATCGGGCCCCATTTATCAATATCTACTCAGGCCGTGGTTGATTGGGCAAGCTTGGCCAGTGGCGTCCAATCTTCACTATCAACGCTGCTGCAATAACCATTATCGCAATCGATCCGCTGAAGTAAGGTAAAGGGTCCACAACATGCTCTCCAATATACAGGGTGTCGCCACCCCGCATAATGCCCATCAAAAGAGTCGCAGCTGCCAATATGAATACTGCTAGTAGTGCGTTCTGAGCAATCTGGGCCCAGAGTGGGCGCTGTGCTTCCTCTTTACTGATGTAATTCATGCTCGGTTGTCCCTCTCTTATGGCCGCGCAAACTCGCGCAACTGTTTAATTAATCCATGTTCGTCAGCGCTAGGGGTTCCGGCAGATCCGAACAGCAAAATTCCTAAGGTCATCCCGACAAAGGCCAGGGCATACAGGGCGAACAAAGCTTGCTTCAATCGTGCTGGCATAACAGACTCCAATTCCCATATCAGACTCGGGCGCTCATGCAGCGCCACCGGGTTGCATCAACTGGTTTTTCTTGCCAGAGCCCAAGAAGCCATTGACCGCTTCGAAGCCATTCAACAAATCCGTGCTCATCCGCATCATCTTTTGTCGGCAAACGCTCCGAGCAATCAATCCCCCTATCTTCCAGGGCATCAGCAAGACTGTTAAATGCAGTTGCCAGCCGGCGCATTTGTCCTATCTCATCAGGGAGATCGCCAGATTGCCAATCAAACATGATTGGACGACTAACCCCAGGCCTCAATGGTTGAGTGGCGTCGAGGCGAATACCTCCGTAATTGAGTTGGGCGCGAAACGCTTTATCAGCTTGCTCAACCGCACTCGAATATTGCTTCTCATCTTCGTCGTACAGGTCGGTTTCCAATCTAAAAAATGTGCGTTTTCGTCTTAGAGTAGAAGAACTCAAGGTCTCCAACCCTTTGCATAGCGAAAGCCGACATTTCGTTGTCTTGAAGGTGATCCTCGAAGGCCTCCCGCACCAGGTTACCGTCATCAGTGTCAAATGAGACCACAATCACGCCACCCTGTCCGATCTGTTCGTTCGTATGGACGCTTCCTTCTCCGGCAATACCGTTGAGTTGCTCAGGGAATGGACCTGCTTCCCCTTTGGTAAAGTGAGCGACTACAGTGATCATCGTTGACTCTCCCGAATTCTCATAAGGCTCTCAGAGCCCAAGTTGGCAGGATTATTTAATAGGTAAAGTAGACGCCGTGTAGCATAAGCTCAAAAGCGTGTCAGCGTCTTTCCCAACAGGATGTTCGGCGTCTATCGCGGCCTGAAGTTGTTTCAGGGGCTCACCATCTGAGAACAGGTCGTCACCGCACAGACGGAGATGTGAGATCAGAAACCGGGCCATTTCAATACGTGCGATTTCAGGATTCTTGCGGGCCCCTTCAGGAACCACCCCAAAAGCACCAAACTTGCGCATCGCTCGGACACCATAAATGAAGCCTTGCGCATGCTGACGGTGATCCTTATAGGCTTCAAGGATTTCGCTGACGTTTTTCTCTTGCATAGACCTAAGCTCCGGATTCCATCGTTACTATCAGTCTTCAGGGCGGAGTGCGCTGATCACAGCGTCCGCCTCGATAATTGCGTTTCTAGCGTCAGCTGAGTAAGCCGGATCAAACCCGCCTTTCATATCCATGGCTTCTCTGCAAAGCGCAAGCTCGTGCCGAAGCTTTTTCGCGACCCCAATGAGCGCATCAATGGCTTCGTCGTTATCGTCTATTCTCTCTGAGTTCGATTTCTCGCTCATAGCATCACCGGCTTCCAATCACGATTTCTGTATTTTGCGTCGTTGCTCAAGCTGGTACTGAAAAGGCCATTCCAGCCGGTAAACGGGTTTCATGACGATTACTGCCGTTACGAAGAGCGTAAGCGCGATTGCCAGGTTCCAGTGCCCAGCTCCATACAGGTCTCGATAGCCACCACTGGCAAGAAAAAGGGCATAGTCGGTAAATGGCACAGCAAGGAGAGTAAGGAGCCCCTTGCCTATCAGGCGCCGATAGCTAGCCTCTGCCAACTTCTTTGGGTCGCGTTGCATATCAAACTCTCCGGATTTCCATTACTCAGCCATTCTCAATGGCGTCGTATTTTTCGCTCAGTTCACTCAGAAACTGATCGACGGCACGAAAGCCTTCGGGATCATTGCGTCCTATGGCCATCGCCTCAACAATGTCCTCAGCTACCAACGTCTCAATGCCCTCAGATGCTTTCATCATTCTTACCAGCTTTGCCTGGACGCGATCAGTAACCGGGCCCCGCGCATACTTCTGTCGTGCAGATGCTATATTAGCCATTACTTACTTCCTCTTCTGGGAATAACCGGATTCCAATCAGTCTTTGATTGAGCTTGGCGCTTGGACAACCTTAAATGTGTGTCCTTTAGCCGCTTCCAGCGCACGCCGAATATCGGTGGCTATAGCTGCGTCATCCAGTTCCGGATTTATCACCAGGACACCTTCACCAGCCGCGAACTTACCGCCGATTAGCTCTTGCATATCGGACTCGGGCCGTTGGGCTTTGACCCCATACTTGCGGCCACTACGCACAAGGCTTTGACAGGATTTATCAGTCATACCAAACTTTCCAATGTCAGTTATTGCCATCCTCTGGATCGCCAGAAAGGGTCCATCCGGGAAAAGCATTCAGTGAACAGGTTCCGCTTAACGATAAGAGATGCCACCGCGATTGGCAGAAGTCCCATAGCCAGACCGATCCCGAAGAGTATCGCTGCGACAACATCAGCCGGATTTCTCTTTACAACTTTTTCTTCTCTCATAGCGCTACTCCGGATTCCTATGTCATTTCGCCCGAGCGTAACCGTCAGCTTCAAGGCGTTTCATCAGTTGCTGTTCAGTACCGGACATGAACCAGGTATCTTTGCACCAGGTCACCGCAAGATTGCCGATTCGGCTTGAGCGGACACTGATGCCCGGCAGGCCGCCGTCAAACTCTTGGTGCCCCGGCTGCATCACTCGGACGATCTCGATTGCGTCAGACGGCCCACACTTTCGCCATACCTGACCTTTAGCGAGGGCACTGGGCTTAAACGGTTCTGTGAACTCCCAGCCTCCCGGTAGATTCTCAGGAAATTTCATAGCGCCCTCCCGTTTTCCCATGATAATCACCCAGTTTTTCGGGCGACGGATTTCTAAACTATCTTTCCAGACCGAAGCTTTCCCAGACACGATCGGCAACTTTTTTCAGATAGCCGGGCTCTTCCACCTGCCCGGCAACTGGCCACCAAACCTGAATAAAGCTTTCATGGACAGAAGTAGGGACTGCCAAAAAATCATCCCCAAAAATTCTAATAACGGTTCCACCTTCAGCCGAGATGTTGCGCATCACATCTTGTGGTTGGAAATAAGGAAAGAGATCGTTAATCCAATCTGGATACCCGGTTACCATTGGGTATTGGTCCTCAAAAACAAGGTCGAAAGCGCTCTCTTTCTGAAGTAGCCTTCTGAGATTACTACCCTCAGATTCTTGCATTGTTTTCAGCAGGTCTATCTGCTCTCTAACCAGCTCATCGGAAACTACCTTGTAAGGTTCACGTTTATGTCCGGCAGTTTTTGATAGCTCCTCTAATGCGGTGTTCATGTCGTTCTCTGCATCCGTGAACACCTCGATCAGAAAGGCTATGGCTACATGAAGCTGATGATAATTATTCGAGCTTCTGACAAGTTCATCGCTATATACTTCGAGGTGCTTTTTCTTAGTCATTTCTGATCCTATCTCCCCAGAACCGATTTCCCATTATCTGTGGTCGATCATTAAAACGTTGCTGGACAGACTTGGGCGAGTGCCGCGCTCCCGGAAGAGCGCCAAGATTCTCTCCGGTGCAACCCATTCGACCGATTCTTCGCTTGAGAAAAGCCCCCGCGCATCAACCCAGAAACCATTCGAGAACGCCATGAAACCAAGCTCGGCTGGGGCGTGAGCGAATGCCTTCCCGCCGTACCTCTCATACTGGCAAAAAATCACGGAATCAGCCCAGTCGTGTTCTACACAGCTAGTGCTAGTGTCCTCGCTTATCGGCTCAAGCATTGCGTCTCCACCCGTATTCCAACTATGATTCACCACGCTCAAGCCCATCGTTTGAGGAGACGGAACCTCCGTCACCCCCATCAAATTCTCCATCGACATGGGCCACTATTAGTTTTCCTGGACCGCCGTCATTGAAGCGGAGACTTCCGGACCCTGTACCACCAAATATCTGGATGCCTAGTGCCTCGGCCTGTTTGGCATATCGACTAATCCCTTTGGCGATCCGTTCAACCTCTTTTGCGTCGAGGCCCGCCGCCTCACACTCATCACTATTCACATACATGCCGTTTTCCCATATCAGATTCGGGTGCTCATACAGCGCCACCGCGTTGCATCAACTGGCTGTTCTTCCCAAAGCCCTCGAAGCCATTGACCGCTTCTAAGCCACTCAACAAAGCCGTTTTCATCAGCGTCATCGGCTGATGGAAGTTGTTCTGAGCAGGCAAGCCCCTTATCTTCAAGAGCATCCGCCAATTCGTTGAAGGCAGATGCCAGACGCCGCATCTGACCAATTTCATCAGGTAGGTCGCCTTGGCGATATTCCATTACCAGCTTATGGTCGGCTGGATCATGTACGATGCCGCCATAGTTCAGTTGGACTCTCAGCCTCTTTTCTGCCGCTTCAATTTCAGGCATGCCCGACCTCCCTCATCCCGATTAATGTTTGGCCGCTTCAGGCACTGACGTTGGCTCGATCAAGACGCGGCCTACGTGATCTGTGAATTCTATTTCCTTCGCTTCCGCTGAGTGAGCAAGGCCGAGCAAAAACCGGCTGAGCAGCTTTCCTGCTTCCTCTACACCGTGACTCTCGACAAAGCAGCCAAGCTGTTCTGCCAGCGCGTGTTTGTCAGCTTTAATGTCGGTCATGTCGGATTCCAATGTTGTTAGTCAGGAAATTTTGGAAAGTTCCAACCCGGATAAACATCTCCGACATTGAGAGGTTTGCCATTCTCCTCAAACGCTTCTGACCAACCTTGAGCCGCTCCCTCTCTTCTGATTGTTTGTTCAAAGATCCGGGCGCAGAGAACGAAAAAGAGTCCTGTCAGAATTCCTGCCCAAAAGTACAAGTTGTCGCCAGTGCTTCTTGACAGGTATGTTCCGATAAAGACCGGAAACATTAGGGGAACGGTGATCGCGAGCATCGCCAACCAAAACCGGTACTTATTGTGGGTGACATATTTCTCTTTCATAACCTATTTCCTCGGACTCCCATGTGTCGTTCAGTTTAAATATTCAGTTTGGGCGCTTACGAGTAAGTCGGAAGCCGGCGAGATAGAATGCGCACGCGCCGCCGAGAGCGAGTGAACCAAACATGCCGTAAACGCCCACGAAAAGATTCTTCATTTCTGGATTCCAAGTCGCGTTGGTTGCGAAACCGACTGCCAAAGAACCAATAGTGACCAGGAAAGCCGTGGGGAATGAGATTCCCGGCTGAGAGGGGATAGAAACCGCAACGTCCTTACC
The DNA here is from genome assembly GCF_053628895.1 of Marinobacter sp. MBR-105. Taxonomy (NCBI): domain Bacteria; kingdom Pseudomonadati; phylum Pseudomonadota; class Gammaproteobacteria; order Pseudomonadales; family Marinobacteraceae; genus Marinobacter; species Marinobacter sp. MBR-105. Next base: position 239,949 of record NZ_JBRJHG010000005.1, read on the forward strand.
GTTTGTTGCTGCCCAGGCGATCGCCAGCGCAGACAGCCCAGCCCAGGTCATCGCAAACTGTCCAGCATGTAGTATTGCGTCCCGCGACAAATCGGCGGCGATCACGTAGGCCCCGCAAAGTGTCGATACGATCATCGATGCAACAACTACGGTAAAAACAACGCCTTTAATCATCTAACTCTCCCGCATTCCCATCAGTCTTTGATTGAGCTTGGCGCTTGGACAACCTTAAATAGTTGGCCTTTGGCCGCTTCCAGCGCACGCCGAATATCGGTGGCTATGGCTGCATCATCCATTTCTGGATTGATTACCAGGACACCTTCACCGGCCGAGAACTTACCGCCGATAAGCTCTTGCATATCGAGCTCAGGCCGATGGCCACCGCGAGCCATATTCAGGACTCCGGACAGTTCCGGGGATGCATACATGCCACGCTCAAGCGTTAGATCGTCAGAGAGGGTAGATAAAGTCAAAGGGTTCTTGTCGTCAGTCATATTCTCGGATTCCAATCTACTTTTCGCTCAAATTACGCCCAAAAAGGATGGCCCTGCGGACCTGTATTGCAACTGCCACAGCAAGGGCGATAAAGACTCCAGCTATTATTAAATACATTGTTCGATGCTCCGTTCTCACAAGTTGTCATTTGCTCAACAGCATCTCACCACGGGACACCCAGCGGACTTTTGGTGAGAAATAATGCTGAACACTCTCCAAGTCCCCGGGCCCGGCAATCGGCACCCAAATTTCTTCGCCTCGACGTTGGGCATCTATGAGGTGCACGTCGAGACCTGAATCTCGATATTCTCTGCTAAGCCCATCAACATCTGCCGCATCCATAGCCTGGATCTCTGGTGCGCTTTCCAGGTCAGTCGTTGCGAATGCGATTACTCGGTGGGTGGTCATAACTCGTTTTCCAGTGTGCTTCGAAGTAAGAGTGATGTCCTGCGCTACCAGGATGTTCCGGGCGTCCTTTTGAGTATTGGCGGTATGGTGACCGCCCAGGAGTTTTCGCAAATAATGCTCGAACCGGTCTTTGCTATTCCTAACGCTGCACGACGCTTGCCGTCACCACAAAATCGGTTTCCTATGAATGTTGCTGATTCGTTGAAGGCTGGCCCACACGCATGAACCTGCCCAGCTTCAAACTTTGAGTCCAGGGCTTCCCGGCCCCAAGAATCACCGCGGGGAGGTCAGGGTCCGACTGGTGCATAAGACGGCCACGCTTAATCAGGCTGTTCAGAGTGGAAATGTGAATGCCATATTGAGGACCGGAGGGTCCACCCACCCATTCACCTACGGGGAATCGCTCAAGCGCTTCCCGTTGCTTCGGTGTTAGTTCGTTCGCCATGAGCTGCCTCCCGGTTTCCCATGCCCTTATCCGTCAAAACTTTCAATACCCACTCGGGTAAACCTTTTTTAGCTTCAGTCCGCCATTACCATTAGGCACTGTCGTTATGATGCTGTTGTCTGAAAATTTAACGGCTCTGTAGAAGCCTGTTGCTTCTGTTCCGGTCTTCACTTCCTCGGACTCAGGGAACTCAGCCAGAATGACTTCGAAGGCTTTGCTGATGCCTTCATCAAGAATAATTGGGGTAGCGAGACCCATTGCCTTATCAGTCAGCATTTTTCTAGTACCTCCGAAATAGCCGAATTCCCATGGTTTCGTTATTTGCTTGCCAGCATCTCACCACGGGACACCCAGCGGACTTTTGCCGAGAAATAATGCTGCACTCTCTCCAGGTCCCCGGGCCCGGCAATCGGCACCCAAATTTCTTCGCCTCGACGTTGGGCATCTGTGAGGTGCACGTCGAGACCTGAATCTCGATATTCTCTGCCAAGCCCATCAACATCTGCCGCATCCAAAGCCTGGATCTCAGGTGCGCTTTCCAGGTCAGTCGTTGCGAATGCGATTACTCGATGCGTGCTCATAGTCCGATTCCCAATCAGTTGCTTTGGCTCTGGTGGCCACCGCCTCACATTCCGCGTCATTCACATACATGGCGGATTCCCATATCAGGTTTAAGCCCCAGCGGCATACTCTTTAGCCAAATCAGCGAGTAAACGATCAACTGCACGGAAACCATCTCGATCATTTCGCGCAACAGCAATCGCCTCGATGATGTCCTCTGCCAAGAGATCTTCTTTACCCTCCGCTGCCTTAATCATGGTTACCAGCTTCCTTTTCACCTGATCGGTGACAGGGCCTCGTGCAAACTTATGTCTTCCTGATGTGTAGTTAGCCATTTTCTGTCTTCCTCTCGGGTATCCGGACTCCAATCAGTTGTCAGTGCGTTCTTGGTATGCACACCACGCCATAAACATGGTAAGCGGCAGGTAGGCCAGAGAAACGAACGATACCCAGAGAAGCCGGAAGCCTTCGAGATTGCCGGAGGCGACCCCCAGGGTTGCCACTACTCCCGTCAATGCACAGGCTATTGCCGCGAAGATTGCCAGCGAAAAATTGCTCATTGTCGTTTTCCAATCAGTTGTCTGTTTTAGTCTGCCGGAAATAAATATTCTCAAGATCAGACCGAGTTATTGCTGGATGTCCCCAGCGCGTCTCCAGGTAACACGTAAAGTCCTTTAGGGACTGCTGTGATTCGGCGCTGTTATTGACGCAGTAATCTATGGAGTCAGGAGCAGGCTGAGATGGTGATTCCTGCAAGTACGCATCCCAATTAGCCAGTTTCCACGCATCACGACCAGCATTCCGGTTTATGAGGCGCTTGCGCCTCACGTCAGGGTCTGCATGCACCCAAAGCCGCTCGATCATCGCATCGGCCGGCAGGGCTTCAATAAAGGTACCCTTTGGATTGGCAAACTCGATGAAAAAAGGGGCTGTAACGATAACGTGCAGGCCTGTCGACAAAAGCGATGAGGCCATTTCTCCGAGTTGCTGGTACTCCAGAGGGCGAACCCGAGAGAGATAGTAGTGGCTTTCGCGATCCGTAGGAGCAAGCTCATTCTGTACCAAGATTGACTCTGCAAAAGCACTTGTGCACACATCTTTATCGAGGTGAACGACAGCCCCGCCAACCCGATTGCAATAATCGTTGGTCAGGAAAGATTTACCTGACCCCGGCCACCCGCCAACCAATGTCAATCTTTTCGGTCTGCTTCTTTTCATGTCGGTTTCCAATTGCTATCAAATTTAGTCTGCGTGCTCAGCAAACAGGCGGTCCATTCGATCGGCAAAGGCCTTTTCGTTGCAAAAGGTCAGCTTCTTCGCCGTCCGAGGCATATCACAGAACACTACGTGTTCCGTCAGTGCAGAAAGATGACGCAAGGGCTCGTTGCCTGCCACTTCACGCCACTTTCGTTCCTTGCGCGGGCTTTGATTGAGCAATGTAAGCTTAATCCTCTGGGCCGCCTCTTGCCGCCATGCCCGTTCTAACTGTTCAATCGTGCTCGGCATCTCGGATTCCAATGCTAGTTAGTTACTTGGGAAACGGGTGTTGCAGACCGGATAGATCTCAGTCCCAAGATGTGACGCTGCCCGGTCTCAGGGTTTTCAACACGCAACTCTCTCGACCACATCGAAAGCACTTCATCAGGCACTGTTGATCCATCGTCATAGCGAACATTATCTCTTGATGCAGGCTCAAGCACCTTCCTCAGAATCTCTGTCGATGGGATGGTCTCTCCCGCTACCGCAGATCGGTCGATGACGAATCTGTAGGTTTTGCCGATCTCAAAATCATTCTGTTTCATATAATGCTCCGAATTCCCATTAACATTCGCCTCTTAGTAGGCCGCCATTTGATACCGTTGATCCGCCGTCGCCCCCGTCAAAGTTTCCCTCAATCTCGGCGACAACAAGTTTCCCAGGGCCACCGTCATCAAAGCGAAGAGATCCAGTCCCAGTGCCACCAAATATTTGAAGGCCCAGGGCCTCAGCTTTTTTGGCATATCGACTCAAGCCTGTGGCTATCCGCTTAACCTCTTCAGGGTCTAGCCCAGCCGCCTCACATTCGTCCTCATTCACATACATGGCCGGATTCCCATACCAATTAATGATCAGACTTGTTGCTTCTCAGCTCGAAGAGACCCAGAAGGAATGCGACAATCGAGAGCCCCAAAAACGCATAGCTAGTCCCGTGCTCAAATCCGGTAGTGGCGATGATCCCCACTGCCATCAACCCTGAAGCAAACGCAATCGCAAAAGGGGTTCGCTTATCCATGATGCTCTCCATCGGATTCCTATGTCATTTCGCCCGAGCGTAACCGTCAGATTCAAGGCGTTTCATCAGTTGCTGTTCAGTACCGGGCATGAACCAGGTATCTTTGCACCAGGTCACCGCACGATCGCCGATTCGGCTTGAGCGGACACTGATGCCCGGCAGGCCGCCGTCAAACTCTTGGTGCCCCGGCTGCATCACTCGGACGATCTCGATTGCGTCAGAAGGTCCACACTTTCGCCATACCTGACCTTTAGCGAGGGCACTGGGCTTAAACGGTTCTGTGAACTCCCAGCCTCCCGGTAGATTCTCAGGAAATTTCATAGCGCCCTCCCG